>CAZCAZ010000001.1:0-30712 GCA_964496735.1 uncultured Nitratifractor sp.
ATGGAAAAGAAGGCACCACTGCTGACACCGACGGTGATGGCATCATCGATGCCCTCGAATCGGCCAAGAACGACGAAGACAAAGACGGAGTTGTCGATGAGCTGGACAAGGAAAACACCAATCCCGACAATGACAGCGACGGGGACGGATTCGGCAATGGTCTCGAAAGTGCAGAGGGCACCAACCCCCTCGATGCCAAAAGTACACCACCAGATCGAGATCATGACGGGATTCCAGATAGCATTGATGCAGACAAAGAGCCTGTAACCTTCACTATCATCAAAAAGGAAGACCACACCTCTCTTGCTGGTACTTTTGCAGACTTGGCACAGATCCAAAGCCTACAAGATGTCTTGGATAATGGAAAATCTACCTTCAAGAATGGGGTCATCATGCAAGACAAATACCTCGAAGACAAAGGGGTGATCCATCTCGTGCATTCATTGATCCCTGACTTTATATCGCGGTATAAAAATGGTGAGATATCGTACAAAGATCGCACATTGACCATTCAAGGTGAGGTAGCCAGCCAAGCAGACAAATCTGCCATGGAGAAGTTGCTGATTGAGCAAGCAGGCTTAATACATTTTGTCAACAACACACGTGTGGTCGAGCCACCCAAGCCTGAGCCAAAAATGCCTATCTCCTTTGATATCAAAAAGGAAGGATCACAACTTGGCCTCGAAGGGGCATTTACCAATACAGATCAAATATCCAAACTCCAGAACACGCTTAATGAGAATGGCGCACAGTATCAAAACGGCACCCTGAAACAAGATCAAAATCTCGAAGGTGGTCGGATCATTGCACTCACACAGAAGCTCATACCTCATTTTGTTGCCAAGTACACCAAGGGCACTATTGCCTACCATGAGCGCAAGCTGGTTGTCCGAGGTACTGTCTCCAGCATGGACGACAAAAATACGATGGAACGCCTACTGGCTGCCAATGCTGCAGGTATTGTCTACCAGAATGATACAGAAGTCATCAAGCCGGTTGTTACTCCGAACAAAGAGCGGAAAGCATTTATCAGCGAGCTACATGATGTACTGTCTATTGCACAAATTACATTCCGAACTGCCAGTGCTAGGCTCACAAAAGAAGGGGCGAAGTCCGTAAAAAAAGTAGGAGAAGTCCTTCTTAGGCATCCTGCAATTCGTGTCAGTATTGGTGGGCACACCGATAGCGATGGTGACGATAAAGCCAACATGAGGCTTTCACAGTCACGAGTCGAGACAGTCAAAAAAGCATTAGAAAAACAAGGGGTTGAATCCACACGTATGCAAGCCATAGGCTACGGAGAGACTCAACCCATAGCGCCGAATGACACGGCCAAAAACAAGGCGAAAAATCGTCGAGTTGAATTCAAAATCATAGGAGAATAACCATGTTAGCCATTGCATCCCAAATCATACTTTGCCTTGTACTTGCCGCATTGATCGGTCTGATCATCGGCTACTTACTTGGCAAAGCCAACTGCCCAAAAAACACATACAAGGCCGCCAGCATTTCCAACAGCCATACCCATGACGATGGTGACTGCGGAGACAACAGCAGCAAAACAGAAGAGAAAACTAGTCAAAAAGACGAGGCGCACGCTCAGCCTCAAGGACTGATGAGCACTGACAGTCAAGGCTCGAATGACGAAAAGAAAGTAGATGACGCCCCCTCAGATGCTGACAAGCCTACCGGCCTTCTCGATGCACCTCGAGACGGGAAAAAAGACAATTTGACTCGCATCAAAGGGGTAGGGAAAAAAATCGATGAAACGCTCAACAGCATCGGTATCTACCATTTCGACCAGATTGCAGCTTGGACCGAAAAAGAAGCAACATGGATTGACAACTACCTCTCCTTCCCTGGACGATCTTTACGTGACGACTGGGTTGGGCAAGCCAAACTCCTCGCCGAAGGAAAAGAAACAGAGTTTTCCAAACGTGTTGATGCTGGCGAAGTTGCCACAAGCAAAAAATCCTAAATTATTCCTCCACATGAAAGCCAATTTTTGGCTTTCATGTTCTCTCGTTACTGCAATCAACATCCAGAATCTTACAGATACTTCACGAACAATATTAAAATAGTGGAATGATATTGAAAAGTTTAGCCCACAAGAAGCCAACAAAGCTCCTCAATGGACCCATGCACCACCAAGTGTAGTGGATGCACAAAGGATATAACTTAAGCGAAGATTTCCTGCGCGCCCAGTTGGCGATGAATTGCATTGGCCTCATCAGGAGTGATGCGAAGTGCTTGCGCCAATTGCCCCAGATACTCTGCTTCGCTCTGAGCATCAAGGTCGATAGCCGAGAGTGAAAGTGCATAGATCTGATGCTCCATACCACGGGGGACATCATTGGCAAACGCCTCGACATCAAGCGGACGTGCAAACTCATCTTGGATAAATCTGATTTCATCTTGAGTAACATTTCCCAGTTTGGTCACGATAGCCTCTTGCTCTGCTTTATCAAATTTCCCATCAGATTTTGCAGCATTGATCATAGCACGGATCAATAAAGTTGCTTGCTCATGGGCTTGTGCTGGTTCAATATCCTTTGGCAGCATACTGTAGTCATCCGGCATGGGGGTAGGGGCATCAGGATTGACCGTTTGGACATGCTTGGTCAATGCGCCACCAAGCAGCCCTCCTAGACCACCCTTTAGAAGACTATCAAGTCCACCCGCGTGAGAAGTGTTGCTGTTGGCTCCTCCTCCGAGTAGTCCTCCGAGCAAATCACCTAGACCACCACCTGAAGCACTCGTCGTGCTGCTACTGGATCCGCCAAGCATGCTGCCCAATATGTTACCTAGACCTCCGCCGCTACTCTGTCGGCTTGTGCCGCCCAGCATGCCACCGAGCAAATCGCCCAATCCTCCACCACCATGTGTTTGTTGTGACGATGAACTGCTCATTGCTGCACCAATGAGGCTCCCGAGAATATTTCCGCCACCAGACCCTCTAGTCAGGGCACCACTACTAAGTAGGCTACCGAGAATTTTTATTGCATCCATGTTTGTCTCCTTTTTTTTAATTATGACAAATTATACACAAGATAAATAAAATTTAGCGTGAAAAATAGGGGAGGGGGACACCTTGGAGCGGACAGCTTATCTGCCCCAAGGAAAACGGGAAGATCGTTCGCTTACATTTCGTACATGAGGTGTGTTGCCTTGGTGACATTATGACTTAGGCCAATCTCTTCAGGCGCGCAACCAAGAGCCAAAGCAACCATCTGCGGCATATGGAGCACTGGAAGCTCAATATCACGGCCAAGCTGTTTGCCTGCACTGTCCTGCTTGAGATCCATGTTTAGCTGACAGAGCGGGCAGGGGGTAACCATCATATCCGCATTGTTGTCGATCGCATCAAGGAGCGCTGTGCCACTCAGAGCATTGCTGGTCTCAGGTGCCTGAAGGTCAACATGGAAGCCGCAGCATTTATTTTTGCTCTCATAGTCAACAGTGTTTCCTTCCAAAGCCAGGATCAAATTATCAAGAGAGGTGGGGGCATAGGGGTTTTCCTGGTGATTGTATTTTCCGAGGAATTCTTCGGATTCATACGAGACTTCTCCTCCTCCCTCGCTTGCTTCCGAGTCAGGTTGCTTCATGTTGTGTTTATGATGCAGGTGACTTGGACGGATATTGTGACAACCATAAAATGGAGCGATGTTGTGACTCTTGAGTGGTTGCTCTACTTTGGCACTGAGATTATCCAGTCCGTAATCATCAATCAGGGCATAGAGGAAATGACGCACCTGGGATGTCCCCTTGTATTCCAAGCCAAATTCGGCCAATGACTCATTGACTTTTGCTCTCATCTCTGGATCATGATCGAGGCGTTCTTTGGTGGTGACGAGATTGAGTTGACATGTATTACAGATCGTCACAATATCGAGTCCACGCTTCTCGGCGTAGCAGATATTCCGGGCATTGAGTGTCAGAGACAGCACTTCGTCAAAATCCTGCAAATGGCTCGCTCCACAGCAGCTTGCCTCAACCAGATCAACCAGCTCAATATCGAGTTTCCTGGCCACAGCCAGTGTTGAGGAGAGAAGCTCTGGGGTCGATTCTTTTGCCGTACATCCGGTGTAGAGGGCGTATTTTAGTTTACTCATCGGTCTCTCCTTAGTCGAGTTTGCTTGTTTGGACTTTTTTGATGATTTTTTGAATTTCATCAAGGTTTTCACTGCGTGGCATTTTCTTCTTCATGATGTCAAACGGATGGACTTTGCCGGCTTTGACCATCTTGAGGGCTTCACTCAAGTGCTTGACGACACCCAGGCCCTCGGAATAGAGCACAATATCCTGCTCGTCAAGATAACCAAACTTGTTGATCGATCGTGTAAAACCCTCAGCATGCTTGGTCGCAACATTGCGCTGAGCTACCCCCTGCTGAAACTGCATGGTATGGAGTTTCGTGATCTTCTCGAAGGGATTGACTTCTTTGGGGCAAGCCTCAACGCATTCATTGCACTTGACACAGTCCCAGACACCTTGTCCGAGTTCTGCAGTCGCCTCGAGACGATCTTTGGCTGCATCGTCACGGGGATCGACAGAAAATCGATACGCAGCAGCAAAAGCAGCTGGCCCGAAGAACTTGTCATTGACCTCCAGCACGGGACATGCGTAATGGCATCCGCCACACTGAATACAATAATCCGCATCCAAGAATTGCTCTACCTTGGTCTGCGGCATGATGGTCTCGGAGGCTGGATGAGGATCAATGTCTGCTTCCACGTAGGGCTTGACGGCGGCATGCTTTTCCCAAAAGTCCCCTTTGTCGATGATCATGTCTTTGACAGCACGCTTTTCACTCTGAGGCTCAAAGACCAGATCCTCACCGAAGAGATCGACCAGCTCAAGTGCATTTTGCTTGCACGAAAGCACCGGCTTGCCGTTGACTTTGATTCCGCACGCACCGCAGATTCCATGACGGCAGCTGCGACGATAGCTGAACGATCCATCGTGCTCCCACTTGATCCGATTAAGCAGGTCAAGGATCAGCTCATCTTTGCCCACTTCCATCTCGTACGTTTTGTAGTACGGAAGGTAATCGGTCTCGACATTGAAGCGGAACGCCTTTATGCTGACATTTTTGGTCGTTTTACTTATACTCATATCGCGGCTCCTTAATACTTTCGCTCTTGGGGCTCAAATTTGCCCATCACCACATCACCATATGCCAACTCAACCGCATAATCATCTTTGAGCGTCGCATACGTGTGCTTGAGGAAATTCACGTCATCTCGTGTCGGATAATCTTCACGGAAGTGTGCACCGCGACTCTCTTGACGCGCCAAAGCACCCTCGACAATAAAGAGACTGAAATCTATCATATGACCCAGCTCAATCGCTTCTTGCAGATCGGTATTGAAGGTATTGGATTTGTCATCGATACGAATATGCTGGTAGCGAGCATGCAACGCTTCGAGTTTTTTCTTTTGGCGCAACAGGGATTCTTCGGTGCGGAACACGCCTGCATCCATGGTCATGCTGTTCTGCAGCTCTTCCCGCAACGCTGGTACCCGCTCGTCACCATTGTTTTCTCGAATCCAGTTGAATTCATTGATCATCGTCTGAGCATCTTCGGCCGTGGCCTTGGCAAGGGCAATACCGTCAAGATCCTCTAGCATTGATCGGCCCGCTTCACGTCCAAAGAAGAGCGCCTCAAGCAGAGAGTTTGCTCCGAGGCGATTGGCTCCATGAACGCTCACGCAGCTGCATTCACCGGCAGCATAAAAGCCCTCGACAAATTCGGTCGGAGACTGACGCACCTGACAGCGTTTATCGACAGGAATACCGCCCATGGAGTAGTGCGCCGTGGCTGCGATCATGATCGGCTCCTTGAGCATATCCTGCCCAAGGAAAGTGATGGCCAACTCCCGAAGCTCAGGAAGCTTGGTCATAATGGTCTCTTTGGGAAGATGAGTCAAGTCAATATACACTGCGTCCTTCTGAGGACCGACACCGCGCCCTTCACGGATCTCTTCCATGATAGCGCGACTGACGACATCACGGCTGGCCAATTCCATGGCATTGGGGGCGTATTTTTCCATAAAACGCTCCCCTTCGGAGTTGAAGAGGCGTCCTCCCTCTCCGCGAGCTGCTTCCGAAATCAAAATCCCTGATCCCCCTAGTCCGCTAGGATGAAACTGGACAAACTCCATATCCTCCAGCGGCAAGCCTCTCCGCGCCACGATCGAAAGGGCATCCCCGGTGTTGGCATGTGCGTTGGAATTGATCTTGTAGGCACGACCATATCCACCGGTGGCAAACATCGTCACCTTGGCGTTGAAGATCACCGGGCTTGAGTCGCGCAAATTGTAGGCGGCGATTCCTTTGACTTTTCCGTCCTCATAGAGCACATCCGCTGCATAGTACTCGTCAAACACTTCGATACCAGCACGGTGCGCTTGCTCATACATCGTTTGAAGCAGTGTCAATCCGGTACGATCTGCTGCGTAGCAAGCACGAGGTTTGGATTGGCCACCAAAAGGGCGCGTGGCAATCCTGCCTTCATCATTGCGCGAAAAAATCGCACCCATATTCTCCGCCCAGCGTACGGTCTCGGGCGCCTTGGAGCACATTAGCTCAATGGCGTCTTGATCGCCAAGGTAGTCGCTTCCTTTGACCGTATCAAATTCGTGCAGCTCCGTGCTGTCTTCCTCGTTCAAGGCTGCGTTGATCCCACCTTGTGCTGCTCCCGAATGGCTTCGGAGTGGGTGGAGCTTGGTGATGACGGCGGTTTTTTTGCCCGCAGCCGTCAGTTCGCGCGCTGCGGCCAGACCCGCCAGTCCTGCGCCGACAATTACGGCATCGTATTCGTAGATTTTTACATCAGAAATCTTCATGCTTGCTGTCCCTTTTCAGTAATATGCAAGGATTATAGCAATGGGTCAATATAATCTGCATTAATAACTCAACTGTCATGAATGAAGTAGTCAGAGGTGTTACGCTTTTACTCTTTTTGGATATAATCCTTGTTATGGACAAAGAACAATTTCTCATCAGCCAACTGACTTCACGCCATATTGGTGACGATGGTGCGGTAGTTAATGGAACCATTTACAGCATGGATGCCTTTTGCGAGGATGTCCATTTTCGTCGTCGCTGGATGACCCCAGAGCAGATTGGGCGCAAGGCAATGCTGGCCAATATCTCGGATGCCGTGGCCATGAACGCTCACCCACAGTACGCGCTAATAAGCGTAGCCATTCCTCGGGATTTTTCTGCCAGAGAAATCACCGAACTGATGCGGTCTCTGGAGGCCACTGCAGCAGAATGGGGCTGTGAGATTATCGGAGGAGATACGGTCGCGGGAGACAAGCTGCATCTCTCGATCACTTTGATCTCTCACAGTGATGCACCGCTGATGCGCTCGGGGCTCAAAGTGGGAGATCTTCTGGCCTATACGGGCGTTCTCGGCAGCACCAAACAGGATCTTGAATCTCTCGAATTGGGGCAAGAAATTCTTGAGGACTCTCGCTTCTATCGCCCCACATTACGCGCCGACTTTATCCATCTGGCTCGCCCATGGCTTCGGGCTGGAATGGATATTTCCGATGGACTCTATTGTGACACCAATACGCTCCTTGATCTCAATAAATATGGAATCAATATATCAAAAAATATCCCCGAAGATCTTGGAACAAGCGGGGAAGAGTATGAAATGTTATTTGCACTAGATCCGGCCGATAAAAACACAATAAAAATGATTGCAGACCAAACAGCAACACCTATTACAATATTTGGAGAGGTTGTCCAAAATACCGTACGTTTTCCTTGTGCAAGTCATCATTTCGGTTAACAGCGTGGTTAATGGAGCTTGGCTATAATTTCTGCAATTTTCCACCAGGATTGTGCGCATGAAGACGTTGTTATCTTTTTTAATATTGATCAGCCTATCGTGGCTGGGTGCCACGTGGTATATTGGGCGCCAAATACCTCCAAGGCTGGAACAGTATTTTCAAAATCTTCATGCACATACCTTGACGCACTCTGGGCTAACGTATCGTACCAAAGTTCTCCGACAGACTTTTTTTAACACCACCATTCGCATCACCGCAGAGGCCTCAAATTCACCCTACAAGAAACGCTTCGATGCGCTCCCGCCCAAGGATCGAAGCATCACGCTGGACATTGAACACGGGCCACTATTTTTTCATCACGGGATTGGAGCAGGGCTGGCAAGAATTTCAGCCACAAAACCCCACAAGGAGCTTCAAGGTATTTTTGATCTTTTTGGCCTAAAATTCTTGGCCAAGCAAGGAAAATTTCGTATACTTTATACTCTATCGTTTACCAAAAACGCACACCTAGAGATCCAGACAGATGCAGTCACACTCACGAGCAAGGCAGGCAACAGTCCAACACTCTGGATGGCGACCCTGTCTTTGGACGCTCAGATGCACCTTGAAACGCTTGCAGGCACATATCAGGTCAAGGTTCCTACACTTGAGATACGTCAGGAGACCTATATACCATTATCTGTCAAAGATCTTTTGATAGATTATCGGGCGCTTGCTCTGCCGGACGCAATGCCTATAATGGATCACTTCTCTCTCCAAGCAGCACACGCTCGCCTTTCGGCCAACCCGAAAAAATCTACACGTAAACTCAAAGTGGCACCACGCATAGCTCTGGGTTTTCATCCAGAAACAAACGGCACCATTCGCATCGACTACGCTAGCGATATACGTATCATCAAGGGTGCACTATCCGGAGCAGCAACTCTCATCAGGGCAGGGGGCTTACAGATACACCTCTCGGGGCTCTCGCGTCATGAGGTGCTACCATTTCTCACCAGAGCACGCCATATCCTGGATCAGCAGATACGCCTTTACTTTGCCTCTCCCACCCATCCCGATAGCCTCCAAAAATCTCTTCCGATTCTGGATGTACTCCATCGCATACAAGCAAAAATAAAAGAGGACATAATGCACACATTGCCGCGAGCTCTCATTCCTACTCAAAGTACTCTCGATATCTCCACGCGCCTTGCGACCCAACAGTGCCCCAGCAACCAGCTGGATGCACGCTTTCGTTTGATCAAGGCGCTGCCACAGGACGCAAATTGGTCATCTCCATTGCACCAAACTTTTGGGCTTATTTCCCTTGATGCCAACACGAGTTTTGATACCCGGTTTCTCAATACATTTGGCCCACAAGGTATCCGGCTCAACGCGACACTGGCCACAGCACTCAAACAAGGGCTTGTCTCGGAACATGAGGGGCAATACACCTCCTCAGTTCACTACACCCCGGAAGAACTAACCGTCAATCAGAAGCCCA
This sequence comes from uncultured Nitratifractor sp., assembly GCA_964496735.1. GTDB lineage: Bacteria > Campylobacterota > Campylobacteria > Campylobacterales > Sulfurovaceae > S017-3. The sequence continues at coordinate 9,289 of CAZCAZ010000001.1, forward strand.
TGTCGCAATTTCTCTTCTTGCTCAACATGCTGAAAAAAGGAACATCCAAATGAATTCAAACTTGTTTTTCAATAGAAATATCGCTACTATATCAAAATATTCTCCAGCCAAAAGGATGCTAATGCGATCTCGTCAGGCCATCATACTCGCTCTTCTTTTAGGGCACAGTGTGTCGTATGCTGTAGATTATTCCCACTTTAGTGACATGTGCAGCCCCACTGCCGCACAACATTGCCCCAATAATCCCGAAGAGGTCAGGACACTACAAGAAGCGCTCAACGCCGATCCAAACCTTTATCTTTACATCAAAGAGGATGGGCAATGGAGCCAAGGAACCAAGGCGGCTGTTATTGTTTTTCAAGAGCAGTACGGTATTGCTCCGGCCAATGGATACTTTGGAAAGCGCAGTCGCACAATTCTCCAAAAAGTTGTCGACAAAACATTTGAAAAACCGGTTCAAAATACCCCAAAGACAAGCAGTGCCAACAAAAACCATACGCTGCCAAAAGCCAAACCGACACGAGAATTTGTCCTGTATGGTGACATGTGCGATAATGCGATTCAAGGCAATCACTGCCCCAACCGAGTGATCGAAGTTTCCAACATGCAAATCCTCCTCAACGCGGATCACAATCTCAATATCAACATTGCTGCTGATGGAAAATGGGGCGCAGGGACACAGAGGGCTGTGGTAGCCTTCCAGCGGTACTATGGTATCACGCCAGCCACAGGATACGTCGGCCGTCGCACAAAAATAGCACTCGACCGCATTGCGGGCGCCATGGTGGCTCACGCTTCCACCCCAAAGTCTCAAGCACAACGAAGCACAAACAAGTCCGGCTCTGCAATACATACATGGAAAAATATCTGCGAGACCACCGCGACAGACACTTGCCCCAATCGTCCCAGTGATGTGCGGGCCCTGCAAGCCTACCTAAATCATGCATTGCATCTCCATCTTGCTGTCGATGGAAAATGGGGAAAAGGGACCAAGCAGGCCGTCATATCATTCCAGAAGAAAAACGGCATCAACCCTGCCAGCGGCTACGTCGGCGGCAAAACACGACGCATCATGAAACGACTAAGCAAATAATCTTGCTTAGTCGTCGCGCTATCCTTCGACGTTAATCTCCAGACCCCCACCATCATCGCGAACATTGACAAGCTTGCGACGCATATAGGCGATCTTTTCTTGCAAAGGTAGATTCTTGGGGCAATTGTCCTCACATCCGAGCAACGTCATGCAGCCAAAGATACCACTGTCATCTCCAACAAGCTCATAATAATCCTCTGCTGTCCGCTCATCATGCGGATCAGCGTCAAAACGTGCAATCCGATTGAGGCCTACTGCACCCACAAAGTCAGGGCGCATCAATGCCGTAGCGCACGACGAGACGCAAATTCCACATTCTATGCAACGATCGAGTTCAAACGTCGCATCCGCCACTTCAGGCTCAATACGCTTCTCCATCCGGGTAATGTCCTGCTTTTCCTGTGTGTGTATCCAGCTTTCGACGCGCTTGGACATGTCGTCCATCCACTGGCCAGTTACAACCGAAAGATCCTTGATGAGTTTAAAGGAGGGCATGGGCATCAGTCGGATTGATCCATCAGGATAGTCCTTGGTCAGCGTACGACAGGCAAGGAGAGGCTTACCGTTGACCATCATACCGCAACTTCCGCAGATGCCGGCACGACAAACAAAGTCAAATGCCAAATCAGGCTCAAACCGCTCTCGAATCATGTTGAGCGCCACAAAAAGGGTCATCCCAGGTGTCTCCTCGAGATGATATGTCACCATGTGGGGCTTGGACTCCGGATCACTTGGGTTGTATTGTAAAATTTCAAAAGTCAACATTCGACCTTTATTTTCCAGCGTATCAGGCATCACCAATCCCTTGTCGTTCATTTTTTTCTTTATAATTTTCCGGGAGATCAAAAGGCATCAGGGCATCTTGAATCTTAAAACGATCTGCCCCCTCTGTCTCCATTGCGTCCCGAATACGATCCACTTCTTCTTGGCGTGTGACCGAATCCGGATGCTCCGTCGTCATCCCCTTGCGCCCGTAACCCCGAAAGGCTGGAGGCATTTCCATCTTCATGATGTCCAAGTCTTCATAGAAAACTTCTGGCAACGTCGCCGTGTCATCACTCCATCGCACCAGCGTACGTTTGAGCCAGTTTGCATCATCTCTTTTGAGGAAATCTTCCCGGTAATGTGCACCACGCGATTCGGTACGCAACAGAGCTCCGTATGCAATCGAGATGGCAATCTTGAGCATCTTTGGTAGACGATAGGCTTCGACCAATTCCGGATTGGACGCGTGCATCACGTAGCGAATCCCTACCTTGCGACTGCGCTCAAGCAAATCGCGGAGCTCGTCGACCGCCTCTTGCAGCTCATCACCATTTCGAAAAATGCCTACTTTTTCGTCCATGATCTCCTGCATGCGACGCTTGATATCAAATATGCTATCGTCATTGAGAGGGCGTGACATGATTTCACGGATATTCTTCTCTTCTTTTTCGAGAAACTTTTCGATCGTTGCTGTGCCGATGCTGATATCATTTTCCAAACAAAAGTCTGCAACATAGTTGCCCACAATCATGCCAGAGACCACGGTCTCTGCCACAGAATTTCCTCCGAGCCGATTGAACCCATGCAGGTCCCAGCACGCAGCTTCACCGCAGGAAAACAAGCCACTCAAATCCGGAGACTCTCCGGTAGGCTTGGTACGAACACCTCCCATGCTGTAGTGCTGTGCCGGACGCACAGGTAGCCAGCCTTTGGCTCCCTCGTCGGCTGGGTCAATGCCATTAAATGTCATCGCAATCTCCTGCACGTCTCGAAGATTCTTTTCAATATGCTCGCGTCCAAGGATCGCGATATCAAGCCAGAGGTGATCGCCATAGACTGACTTGACCCCTTTGCCGTTTCGGATATGCTCCATCATGCGACGACTCACAACATCACGAGAAGCAAGATCCTTTTTCTCCGGCTCATAATCGGGCATAAAACGGTATCCGTCCACATCACGCAGCACTCCGCCGTCTCCACGACACCCTTCGGTCAACAAGATACCTGAAGGGACGATAGGGGTAGGGTGGAACTGTACTGCCTCAGGGTTGCCCAATGTAGCGATCCCGGTCTCGAGCACAGCAGCCTGCCCTGTACCTTCACAAATCACCGCATTGGTCGTGGTGCGGTAGACTCGGCCCCAGCCACCCGTAGCAATGGTGGTTGCTTTGGCCACATACGCCTCCAGCTCTCCATCAATAAGATCCCGAACAACCGCTCCATAACAGCGACCATTTTCATGGATGAGAGAGAGAAGCTCCTTGCGCTCACGAATATCCACATCGTCTTTGAGCGCTTGATTGGCCACGCCAAAAAGCATCGTGTGTCCCGTAGCATCCGAGGTGTAGCATGTACGCCATTTCTTGGTACCGCCAAAATCCCGTGCATTGATCAATCCGTGGTCTTCGTCGGCTTCCGTAATGACCGTACGCTCCGTATTGATCACCACGCTACGGTCTCCCCGTTTGATGCGCGACCAGGGCACGCCCCATGCAGCCAATTCGCGGATCGCCTTGGGGGCTGTAGTGACAAACATTCGCGCGACATCCTGATCGCATCCCCAGTCGCTCCCCTTGACCGTATCAGCAAAGTGGACATCTTCATTGTCGCCTTTGCCCATGGTACTGTTGCCAAGGCTTGCCTGCATTCCTCCCTGGGCCGCTGCCGAGTGCGATCGCTTGACAGGCACAAGGGAGAGGACGATGGTGCTCAGCCCCTTTTCTTGCGTTGCAACCGCTGTACGCAGTCCAGCCAAACCCCCGCCGATCACCAACGAGTCACAATATTGAATCTTCATGATAGTACTCCCTGATCAGATACCCGCACGGTCGTCATTGCCGTAGGGTGATAGCGCTCGCCGTACATGCCTTGATGCGCCATGCCAATCTTGACATACGCGGCCAACGACAACAGTCCTAGGGTCAGAAAAAACACCGTGATGGCCCATTTGATCTTTTTGAGGCGCTTTCGAGAGGCACGTGCATCCTTTCCGTTGCACCATCCCCATTTCATGCAGAGACGGTATAGGCCGATAGAGCCATGCAACTCTACTGCAAACAGCAGCAGCAGATACAATGGCCACATCCCATCACTCCACATGCGATCGGCTGAAGCAAAAGGACCGATCTTGTCCGCATTGCTCATAAGAACATACAGATGCACCGACCCGACGAAGAACATTACAAAGCCTGTCAAAGCCTGCACCATCCAGAGATTCGTGTCACCGTGCTTCAGTGCAAAGGCATGCGTTTTGAGCACTTTGTATTCTTTCCACTTGTATGGGAATTTGCGCATTGCCAATCCGGCATGGATGATAAAAATAGCAAAAACTAATGTGACCGAGAGCGTCACAATGATCGGATGGGGCTGTGCAAACAGAAAGCTCCCCTCAAACATTTTGGCTACAGTGTACATAAAGTCTTTACTGATAAGAATCGTAGAGACAAACAACATATGCCCCCACATAAACAACCCGAGAAACAACCCCGAAGCGCTCTGCCAACGGTCCAGTCGAGCCGGCATACGACTCTTGGTTCCATCAACGCGTTTACCCAAGTATCCTTCAATGATACTGGCCATTACCTATCCTTTGTGTTGCAGAATTGTAACACTTATCCTCCAAATGATAACAAGTGTCAAAACCCCGTTTTTTCGCATGTCAAACCTGGTTTGTCACGCGAAAATTTTACTCCTGTTTTACTTGCCCACATCTTAATAAATAGAAAAAATGCAAAAAAATTTCGTCAATTAAAATAAAGGGTAAAATTGAATGATTTTTTTTCGATTTTCTCTTTTCTATATATATGGATCAGCTAGAGACCCTCTCGAGTATTGTTATCTTTTTGCTGCAAGCATACCGACTCGCACAAACTATAAACATCGCCCAAGGGTTTATTTCTCAATATCCATCGTATCCCTGAGTGGAATTTCTTTGAGCATCAGTACCAATATGACCGTCACGGCCATCGCACACGATGCTGCTACAAAAATCGTAGAGAGCGCAACGGTAAGCGGTGAAAGATGATTGAGCAGGGTGCCCATGAGGGCAACACCGATGGTGCCACCAAGCTGCCGAAAAAGCTGCACGCTGGCGGTGGCTACACCGAGATAGCGATGCTCAAGGGCATTTTGAACGGTAAGGGTAAAGACCGGCATTCCCACGCCTAATCCTGCACCGATAAGCATCACATTGGCAGCAAGGCTCCATGGGGAAGTATGAGTCGATGCAAACGAGAGTGCAAACAGACCCAGGGTCGTCAAGCTCATTCCTGAGACAGCCAGACGCCTGTATCGCCCTGTGCGGCTCATGTATCGCCCACTAAAAATACTCGCCCCCACCAGCGTAAGCGTCATAGGTACCAACATCATGCCCGAATGCATTGCACTGTAGTGCTGCACGCGTTGCAAAAAGAGTGGCAGATAGATCAGCGATCCGAACATGCCCGCGCCCATCAAAAAAGTAATAGCATTAGAAAGACTAAAGGTTCGATTGGCAAAAAGAAAGAGGGGAAGAACCGGATCTTTGACACGACGCTCCACCGCAACAAACAGCCCCAGGGAAATCACCGATCCGCCCAGAAGCCCTACAATCACCGGATCTCTCCAATCATACGATTTCCCCGCCAACGAAAAGGCCAGCAGGAGCGGCACGATAATCAATGTGAGCAATACGGCCCCGAGATAATCAACCCCATGCTCCTCGTGCTGGGCTTTGGAAGGAAACAGGTACCATATCATCCCGAAGGCAATCACCCCAAAGGGCATAAAGACCCAAAAGACCCAGTGCCAGTGCCAGCGATCGACAATAAGTCCACCAATCGCCGGCCCAAAAATACTCGCCAGCCCAAACATCGCCCCAAGCATCCCCTGCCACTTTCCCCGTTCTCGGGGGACAAAAAGGTCACCCACAGCGGCAAAGGTCGTCGCCATAATGATCCCACCGCCTATCCCTTGCAGTGCACGTGCCGCAATAAGCTGAACAATGGTAACCGAAAGACCACACAACAATGACCCCACGGTAAAAACAACAAGCCCGGCAAGAATAAACGGTTTGCGTCCATACGTATCCGACACACGTCCCACTACTACTGCCGGGATTGAGGCAGCCAGGATATATGCAGTAAAAACCCAGCTAAAATATTGCATCCCGCCTAAATCAGCAATGATTGAGGGGAGGGCAGTGCCAATAGTTGTCTGATTGAGCGCTGAGAAGAGCATGGAGGCCATAATGGCGCTCATGATAACCATTTTTTTTCGATGTTCAAGGGTATGCAAAAGGGTAGCCTTTTTTTGGAAAGCATTATAGTCCAATCACACATAAAAGAAGCAAAAACAATACGAATACAGTGCAATCCCCCAGGAAGAATCTTCAAGGTAAAAATAAATTATATGCATGAATTCATTACACTTTTTTCAAATGTATTTTTTACATTACAAAATAAATATACCGGTATAATCGAGAACAAATATATGGTACAATAGCCATATAATCTAATTTTTATAAATATAAATATATGTAAACATACATTTATATTTTAACATACGCAAAGAAAATATGACCTGGTAGTTTCATTTATTTTTGTCGTAAAATAAAAAAATAAATTATTTCATTCTAATGAATATCAAAACGTACTTATGCGCTTACATTTTTATAACATGTATGCATCCATGATATCACAATAGGCTTGTTTTGTCTTGGCTTCATGTGATTGATTTATGGCACACGTAGCAACATATCAAACTCATATCCATATTTTCAGCTATTGAATCATATTTGGAAATGTAAGCGTACAGTATATTTTTTGATATACTGTACGTTAATGCCTATCACTCCTTCTTTTTCCATACCGTCGAGGTGTACCCCGCTTGCCCTTGGCATAGCAACTTTCGCAGATGCTGAAACGGTACGAGAAGTCCAGAATTTTACTGCATCGGCGGCAACGTTTGACAAAATCCCCTTTTGCTAGCGATGTTTCGATGAAACGATTGAGGCGGATGCGGGCGGTGATGGCAGCCTCGGTGTCAGGGAAATGCTCAGGAAATCGAAAGCTCAGCCAAAGGTACAACGAGACCTCCTTGACGCGGTCTTCGGCGTTGAGGAGCTCTTCGTTGGTATGGGCATGGGGTGGGAGGTCACGCGGGGGGATATGTGGGACGGCCTCATCTTTCTCCAAATGCTTCAGATAGCGGCGAAACACTGATTCGATGTACGGGGAGTTAATGCTTACCGGTGCGGTGGCCAGATGATAGCGTGAACGCAGGTCAAGCGTGTATTCACCTACAATCGCAGCAATTTCAAGCATTGACTCGATATTGGCGGCCACAAACGGGCCATCAAACTCCATGTTGTCCGCAAAGAAGGTCAGAATATAGAGCAGATCATCTGTCTCGAGGATTTCACCGATAAGCATCACATGGTGAAGGCTAGCCATGACAGAGAAAGGAAGCTCAAGATCTGGCAAAGGGGCATCAAACTTGACTGCTATGGTCTTGAGAGTTGATGCATCTAGAGCTCCAATCATCCCTTTTTCGTGCATTCCATACCGTCCGGCACGTCCGGCGATTTGGAGAACCTCGGTGCTACGAAGCTCTCGTCGGCGCAGGCCGTCAAATTTATTGTCCCGTGCGAAGAGCAGGGTGCGTATGGGAAGATTGAGCCCCATGGCAATGGCATCCGTGGAGACAAGTATATCGCTCTCTCCCTCACGAAATTTTCGGGCTTCTTCGCGGCGAACTTCTGGAGAAAGATTACCATAAATAACCGAGACACGATGATGGGCACTTAGGCGCTGGCGAAAAGCAAGTACTTCCTTGCGGGAGAAGGCGACCACGGCGCTCATCGGTGGAATTTTCTTGAGGGGGAGGGGGGCAGTCATCACTTCGAGGGGATTTTTACGCTCGAAGTATATCACCTCCAACTCTTCCCCAAGATACGCTGCCAACTCACTCACAGCCTTCACAGCATCCACGGACCCGGTGAGAATCAATGTTTTAGCCGGAGCACCAATAAGGGCATTCGCCCAAGCCCAACCCCGATCACGATCTGCGATCATCTGTATCTCGTCGATCACGCAGCAGTCCACTTCGGCCTCAAAATTGAGCATTTCGATCGTCGAGCTGATGTGGCTGGACTCTTCGTCAAGAATCTCCTCTTCACCCGTGATCAGCGAAGCATGCACGCCATGCTCACGCAATGACTCATACCCCTCCAGTGCCAACAAGCGCAACGGCGCAAGATAATAACCCGTCTGAGCGGCGCGGAGATGCTCCATGGCTGCATAGGTTTTGCCACTGTTGGTGGGTCCAGCATGGAAAATGATTTTGCGTTGCAACTCTCGGGCGAGAGGAAATAGCTGCTTGAAGTCGCGGATGGTTTTGGCGAGGAGCTCTTCGCGTTTCTTTTTTTCACGCAAAGGCTGGAGGTACTCGGTAAAATGATAGAGGATTCGGCGAAGTGTTTTGCCCTTGATCTTGAGATTTCCAGAGCTAGCAAGCTGAGGCTCAAGGAATTGAAGTATATGTTTCCATACGATTGCATCGTCAATATCAAGCCCCATTGTCAGGAGGCTTGCTTCATGATGTATCTCCTTTAATGCCAGGTCAAAATGCTCGAGTGTCTTCTGATTGACCGCCATAAGATCCTCGGCTATCGGTAGCGCATCGCCTCGCCAAATCATTGCATAGAAGAGCGGTTTACCGTATGCAACACTGAGTCGGTAAGGGACAGCATGACCTTGGAGCTCAATCGTCTGGTGCTGCTCAACAACAAACTGCTCAGAACCATTGATCAGAAAAAACCGCTCATCAATCCCCCGAACAATGGCCTCACATAGATCATACTCTATGGGATTATGATAGCAGTCCCCCTCGACTGGGAGACGGCGCAAGTGGGCATCAATCTGCTTATGCTTCAAATAGGGGTGTGGGCGAGAAAAAAGTACCGACACAAAGGAGTCGATCCGCTTTTGTTTTGCATCAATTAAAGACTGCTTTTGCTCACTTAGCTTCTCTATAATCGTATCATTTTCCTCAGCCAGACCGTCCAAAGGGGCTGATCGTACTACAAGTGTCTTGGCGAAATCATGCTCAGGCAAAGCAAAATGAAACGAATGGTGAAATTCCATCTCTCCTGCAGATGTAAACACCACATCCAACTTGGTCTCCAGGAGGGTCGTGTGGATCTTGAGTCGGCGATAGTGCAGGGCATTGACGATCTTTTTGGGCGTGATTTTTCCAGGACGGGCATCGATAAACTGCTCAAGAATCGCCCGCTCTTCATCGTCAGTGTGTGGATACTTGGCCAACAAGGCCAAGATTTCTTCGACCTTGTCCAGCTGTGCACCAGAATGAAGCGCCGTGCTTTTGCGAGATCGGCCTCGCTTGGCCGAAAGGTAGCTGATGATATTTTTGCGTTGATAAAACTCACCTTCGCTCCAAAGTCGCCGCAATCCTCGGATCATGCTGTCACGCTCAAGCGAGGGGAGGGCGAGGTCAACGATCAAGACCAATTCGGTCAACTCATCATCAGGCAGAGTGCTTACCCCTTCGTCAAACGGCATCCCGTCAAAAATCTCCCGAACTGCATTGTTGAGCTTGATTAGATGTTTTTGCTTCTTTTTGGCCATATGAATTAAACTTTATCTTTTTTGATATGATAGCGTAAATATTTACCAATATACGCTCGTGACGCGCCTACGATGCAAGACAAAAAGCCTTTTAGGCTATAATTACGGAAATATTAATAAATAATACTGCTTATTTACAAGGAAATATTACCTAATATGGCTATCAACAAACTACACCTCACAACCCTTTCAGCTCTCCTTCTTGCTGGACAGAGTGCCTCAGCCGAAAGCCGGTCTCATCATCCAAACCCTATGGATATTCTCAGTGGCCGACATCACAGGCAACCAGTGCAAAAAGTCAAAAAACAAAAACCCAAACCTTCCACAACTCCCTCCAGCACCCCTGCAAGACGGCCAGCACACAAAAAGCCGGTCATGTATAAACAGTCATCCGTGCAAGATAAATCACCGGTAGTAGATATAACGCCACCGCCCGCACCGCAGCAGGACGAGACACTTGAGACCATTAATCTTGATGAGACCAATGAGCAGCTTTCGGCTATGGATATCCTCTCGGGCAAAACACAGCACACGAACGCACCGAGAAGCAATCTAGGTGGTATGACGCTCCCCGGACACATGGAGGCCAATAACACCTCACATCAGGCAAAGCAAACCCTAATCACAGTCAACAATCAGGTGACCACGCAAGAACCCAACAGCGAAACCCCCACCGGACAACACCTCAAAATCCTTTTGTCCACCAAAGACATCAGCACGCTTCTGCCGACATTCACCAAGCCGAATGGCACAATAAAGGCACCCAAAGACAAAACGCTCTATATGACCTTTGACGATGGTCCAATCGGCGGTACAGAGAACTTATTGCGTGTCTTGCGTGAGGAGAATGTCAAGGCTACGATGTTTTGCATTGGGCGAGAAGTTGTCCGAAGCCCCAAGTTGTTCCAAGAAGAGCTGGCCATGCCCAATCTTCTCGTCGCCAACCACACCTATACCCATGCCAATGGCCATTATCGTCTTTTCTATAGCAACACCGCACACCTGACGGCCGACATCAATAAGGCTCAAAACGCAATCGGCGGAGCCAAGTACCTCAGGCTCTGTGGTCGAAACGTCTGGCGACTGCCCGTTGTCAAGCGAGACGACTGGGGCCTGGGCCGTGCTCAGAGCGGACGTGAGCATTCAAAATACAATGCCTTATGGAATGCAGGCTACTTTATCTACGGGTGGGATGTTGAGTGGCTCTTTAGTCACAAAACCCAGCGACCGCTCTTTGATGGCCAAGAGATGGCACGACGGGTCAACAGCCGCTACCAAAGCCACCACACAGCCAAGCCGGGCAGGGTTGTGTTGCTGGCACACGATTTCATGTTTCGCTCCGAGTACAACACGCAACAACTCCGCTCTTTTATACACATCATGAAAGCACAAGGCTGGGTATTCAAAACCATTGACGACTACAGCCCTTATACACCCGATGCGTTCGTTCATCCACCCGCAAAGACAGAGCCTATCGCCGTACCCGTTCCAGCCAACCAGCCAAAAATCATACAATCCAGCCTCACGGTCGTCAGCCCTGCAGTCCAATTGAGCCGTGCCATCCAGCACCAGTCACTCACTGAAGTCCAGCGCCTACTAAAAAAAGGTGCCCGCATCAATGATCAAGACCCCCAAGGAGAACTCCCGCTCAATCTGGCTATCAAGACCCGCAACTTGAACCTGGTGCGTATGCTTGTTGAACATGGGGCACGTATTTTTCATCTCGATGCTGAAGGGATGAGTCCCATGGGCGTCGCTCACCAGCAAGGAAATACGGGGATAATCTCATACTTAAAAGATCAAATAAAATCCTCAAAAAAGCAGCAAAAATCCTCCTAAGCTCTTTCTGAAAACACAAGAACATAACCCGCAAGTAGATGCTCCTTTTGCGCACAGCGCAAGAGGGCAAGTTAGTCTTGGTTAACATAATATAAAATATATTCGATAAATAAATACTTGAACTCTTGGACTTTTCCCGCGTAGCGGGCGCGTAATTTTTTTCAAAAACAGCTGCTATTTGGCCAATATCTCCTATGTATTTATCAAAAAAGACAAAACCTACCCGAGGAAATACTTTATAATATAAGATCACTGAGTTGGAGAAACAAGCCATTATATGGTTATTTTATCATATATGAACACATGTTCACTTAAACGGGAAGGTTTATCCTACTGATATGAACAAATGTTCATATCACATGCGAGACTATTTTCCCTAAATGAACATTTGTTCACTGTCATTTCTTGACAAATGAACAAATGTTCACTATACTTCTGATATTATTTTGGAAGGAATGTCATGGAATCTTCTACCAAGCGCACGGGCAAAACCAAAGAGAAGATACTGGCTCAGTCGCTCAAGCTGTTCGCCTCCAAGGGTTTCAAGGAAACCACTGTTCGCGATATTGCTACTGCGGTTGGTTTGCAGCAAGGTGCACTCTATAATCACTTCAAAAACAAAGACGCGATCCTTACTGCACTGATCGACCAGTTGATGAGTTCAGCTATCGTCACCATCTTTGAAGAGAAAGAACCTGACGAGCTCTACAAACGCGGCAAAGCACTTCTAGCGAACATTGCTACGACCTTCAAGCTTTTGAGCTTTGACGGCAAAAATGAAGCCCTCTTCAAGCTCATGATGCAAGAGATGTACAAAAACAGTGATGTGCGTGACCTCTACCATGAATATTTCTATCAGCACAACATCAAAAAACTCTCATCCATACTCTTCATGATGATGCAGGATGAAATGATTCGCTCGTACGACCCACTGACACTGGCCAATGAATTCTTGACGCCCCTATTCTTCTATCAGACACAGGTCATACTTTTAAAGCTTGATGACAAGTCCACTTCGTCGGCTGTGACGCTATTTGAGAAGCACGTAGACTACTTCTGGGACTCCGTACGTATCCGAGAACAAGAAGGCCTCGCATGATCTTCAAGAACCTCCCCTTCTCTATTCCTCCTGGTCGTGGTCAGCACACCAAAGCCCCCTGCGCGCACACCCGTCACCGATCCAACATGATGCTCAATCCACTCGAGCTCAAACACCTCAATCGCATCGATGAGCTCTCAGCCGATGCGATCACGCTCAACCTAGAAGATGCCATCGCTCCCACGCGCAAGCAAGAGGCCTTGGAAAATATCGCCCTCTTTCTTTCGCACTGCCCAGCGAGCCCTAGTCGCATCATTGTCCGCGTTAATCCGCTTGATCAGGGAGGTGCCGAAGAGATCGCTTACCTCAATACCATAGGATTTGATGCTGTCCGGCTGGCCAAGGTGCGCACTCGTGACGAAATCGAGCGGGCGCTTGCCCTCCTCGCGCCGGACAAGACCCTGCATATCTCCGTTGAAACATCTGGGGCTTTTCGAGATTTAGCACAATGGGGAGACTTCGAGCGTCTTACGACTGCCAACCTCGGCATCTTGGACTTGCTGGCCGATCTCAATCTCTCCCATCGACTGTTAACGCCCGGCAATCCTACCATCGACTATATCCTGTCAGCCTTTTTGGTTCGTTCACGGACAGCGGGGCTGATCCCGACAGGATTTATGTTTCAAGACTATGCCGATACGGCCACCTATGCTCTTTGGCTTCGGCACCTCAAGGACATGGGATATGACGCAGCTGCATGCATGGGGCCAGCTCAAGTATCTCTTGCTAATCGCATGTTTGATATTGACTCCCATGAACAAGAGCGCGCCCTGTATATCCGAGAGGTTTTTGAAAAAAATCAATCAAAAAATATCAACGGTTTCATGGATGCTCGTTATGGATTTATCGATGAGCCTATTTATCGCGATGCCTTGAATATACTTGCCAATATCAATCAGAATTAATATCAAAAAAAGTGCCATAAATACACACTTTAAAATTTTATAATAATTCCTATCAATTCTTTTTGTCAAAATTTTTATATATATGGTATAATATCAAATCAAGGAACAATCATTACATCATTCGGGGGAACGAAAACAATGAGGGTTATATCTATTTTTGCACTTGCGCTGCTCGCTGCCCTGCCCTTGCTGGCCAAGGAAGGCTTCAAGCGCTATCCGGTGGAATCGGCAACGATCTTGTACGACATCAACACTACGGGCACGTCCGTTGGCTTGCGTACTCAAACACTCGGTGTCGCACGGCTGGTGTTTGACCATTGGGGTGCTCGCGAGATCAAAGAAGAGGACGCGACAGAGATTCAGACAGGGGACTTCAACGAAACCCGCAACCGTCGAAGCATGAACAAAATCGATTTCGGTACCACATACACCATCGATTATGACGAGAACATCACCTACAAAACACGAGACAGAGATCTGGATATAGCCATTGCAGAAGGAAGAGATCTTTCTGAAGAAAACTTCACCTTTCTCAAAGATTTGCATGCAACCCGGACCGGAACCGAAACCATTGTTGGTCTCGTGTGCGATGTGTGGAAAAGCAAAAACCAAGAAATGTGCCTTTATCAAGGCATTCCGCTGAAGATCACTATCCATGCCGAAGGATTTCAGAGCTCCCGCATAGCCGTTTATGCCAAAATAAATTCCCCCGTCCAGGAAAGCGAGTTTGCCTTGCCGGATCATTTCCCAATCGTAGTCGACGACGACTATACAAGCAACGCCTCGGCCCGCACACGAAGTGACGATTATCTTGCTGCTGTCGATGATCTGCATGCCGCCCTCAAAGGGATGTCCATTGATTTGAGTGACACCAACCAAACTTTAGCGCCCAATCAAGAAAGAGACATCATCAACATCCTTGGCAAACGCTATCTTGCAAAACAAAAACGCCTCCTGCCCAAACTCAAGATTGCCATCAAGACAGCCAAGCTCTGTATCGCTGACGCCAACAATTCTCAAGTCGCCGAGGCTTGCATTAAGCCGATCAATACTATTGACGAAGAACTGGGTGATAAAACCGAACATTTTACTTACAGCGACTGGAATAGCACCAAGCGCCAAGCCATTATCAAGTCTCTGGAGACTGAAGCTGGTTATCTGGACGCCACTATCGACTGTGTGCAAAAATTCGATAAAACAACTGATGTAATCCGCTGCACCGAAGGCAGCCTGATGCCCAATGAGTAAATAGGACTATGCTATAATAGATTGAGTTATTTTTCTCTAATCTATCCATACAAGGAGCATTTTATGAGTTTTGGTACTGTTATTTTGATTGTGATTGTCGGGGTCGTCTTTTATCTCATAGCGATCTACAACAAATTTGTCTCGCTTCAGGCAGGCATCGATGCAGCTTGGTCGGATATTGACGTCCAACTCAAGCGCCGCTACAATCTCATCCCATCTCTGGTTCATGTCGTCAAAGGCTACAAGGATTACGAAGCCAGCACACTGGAAAAAGTGATCGAAGCCCGCCAAATGAGTATGGGAGCCAAAAATCCCGCAGATAAGAGTGCCGCCGAAAGCCTACTGGGAGCCTCATTGGGCAAACTCTTCGCGCTGGCCGAAGCCTACCCCGATCTCAAGGCCGACTCGCAGTTTCTCAATCTCCAGTCGGAGCTCAGCAGCGTAGAGGACACGATCCAGAACTCACGCCGCTATTACAATGCCATCACGCGTGATTACAATGCCAAACTCAAATCCTTCCCTGATGTCATGATCGCCCAGAAATACCATTTTACTCCGCGTGATTATTTTGAGCTCGAAGAGGCCGAAGTTGAATCTGTCAAACAGATGCCCGAGATCGACTTGAGCTGATGCGATGCTTTTGCGTCTCGTTGCTTCTCTGCTTCTGACGATCAGCAGCGTCTTTGGTGAAGCAATACTTGACTACCATACGACCATTATCGTCCACTCTTCTGGGGCATTGCATGTCAAGGAGGTGATCCGCTACGATTTTGGATTCCTGCAGCGTCATGGGATCTATCGGGATATTCCCCTCACCGTCCAAGTCGATCGCTACGCCCCCAAAAAACCACTCGGACTCAGCAAACTTACGGTGTTGCAGGATGGCAAGCCTGTCCCCTATTCTCGCTCGACCATCTCTTCGCATACCAGTGGAGATCTGGCACACTTCCGTATCGGTGATGCCGGCCATACTCTCACGGGCATCCACACCTACACCCTCGACTATGATGTCGAACGTGGCGTATATCCCTCGTCTTTTTCTGCGATGGAAGCGATCAGATGGAATGCCGTTGGGGCTGGATTTGATATCCCCACTCATCATGCAGTTGCCGACTTATATCTTCCCGATTTCCTCACGATAGACAGCGTAAAAATACAGTTATTTACCGGCACGTATGGCTCTACTTCGTCTCGAGCGGATTACTATTGGGCTGAGCCACATCACATACAATTTGAGGCCAACAATCTGGCTCCCCATGAAGCGCTAACCGTCGAAGTCAATTACCCCAAAGGGCTTTTGGCTCAAAGCAGCGATGACCTAAAAAGCTCTTTGAGTGGTCGCATTCTTGGTCAGTGGCACTGGGGTGGACTGATTGGTTTCTTCTTGTTTCTTTGGCAATACGCCAAACGTTTTGGCGCCGAAGACTCAGCTGGATCGCTTGCCCCACAATACCATCCACCCAAGGGGCTCAGTCTACTCCAGAGCGGATTGATTCTCGATAAATTCGCAGACAAAAAAGATTTTTCTGCTGCCATTCTTGAGCTTGCTGCATTGGGCTATCTCAAGATCATTCAATTTGACGCCAAAACAAACCCCACCATCAAACGCATCGATACGTCCCGTACCACTGACAATTTAACCCCCGATCAAATCTACCTTCTCGATCATATTCTATTCAAAAGCAGCGATACCTATGTCGTCAAGACTCAGGATGCTGCCCGTGCCAAACAGGTCAATGCGCAACTCAAGCATCTCAACAGCATGCTCTACACATGGAGCGTCTCGGATGACTACATGCGGGACCATCCCGAGCAAACACGCGTAACATTTCTCAAGACTGTTGGCACGATTGCCGCAGCCCTAATCCTGCTTCTACTCTACTCTACAGCTCAGCTCCATGGGCTGGAAGCGACGATAAAAGGCGTGGTGGCTTCCTCATTTATCAGCATAGGTTTTTTCATGTTAATTGATGCGATCCGAAACAGGCAACACTTTCTTATCTTCTTTGGCTTAGTATGGATTATGATATCCTTGTTGGCCTTTTCTGGTGATTTTTCTGGTGGCTTATTGAGTGAGAAGTTGTTCTCAACGATCTGGTATTCACCGGCCACTGTTGCGCCCATCATGCTGGCAGGGATATGGTATTTCTATCGCCGGATTGGTCTCTTTTCACCCAAAGGCCTCAAGGCCTATCGCTACCTACTCGGTTACCGCGACTTCATGAAGCATGTCGAGCAAGATCGCATCCGACGTATTCTCAAAACAGACCCCCTCTATCTTGACAAAGGGCTCCCCTATGCTATCTTATTTGGACTCAACAAACACTGGCTAGCTTTCTACGATACCCTCGATGTCCCCCAGCCTGACTGGTACAGTGGAGATATTCACTCCACAGATGGTTTTGTTTATGTCGTACAAAATCAGACCGCAACTCCCACTTCTGAAAGTGGAGGTTTCAGTGGAGGGGGTGGCTTTTCTGGCGGTGGAGGCGGTGGAGGCGGTGGAGGGTCATGGTAAAACTGCTATTTACCAAAAGTAACCGATAGCATACATATACATATAAAATAATGATTTTATGAATATCGTCTTGCATCACCGATGCGCAACTTTGGCGTATCGGCCTAAAAATTATGATGCTTTTTTCTCCTTGCAGTCTATGCAGACGCCGTAAAGACTCACTTGGAGATTTTCGAGAGAAAATGTGCTTTCAACTGCGACATTTTGGGTTGTTTTCGTCAGAACATCGTCGATATCCTGATCGGTCACCGATCCGCACATACGGCAAATCAAATGGAGATGCTCGTGCTTGCGTATCTCATATTTTGATTTCCGGCCACTGATGGGCACCTCCACCAGCACGCCCCGCTCCACCATGGTCACAATGTTTTTATACACCGTAGCCAGCGAGAGCGTCGGATGGCTCTCGCAGACTTTTGTGTAAATCTCATCAATGTTCATGTGCCCCTTATGCTTAATTGCCGCCAGGATCGTTGTGCGCTGAAAGGTGGCCTTGAGATCATACTCCTTGAGGAGCTTGGCAAGATGCGTCATGCACTCAACCTCCTACAAGATGCAAAGCCTCTAGAGCGATTCTGCATGCTTGGCAAGGTAGTCGGCCACACCTTCTGTGCTGGCCTTCATTCCCTCATCACCTGGCTGCCATCCAGCTGGGCAGACTTCGCCGTGCTCGTTGGTAAAGAGCATCGCGTCGACCATACGAAGCATTTCATCTTCATTGCGCCCCAGGGGCAAGTCATTGATCACCGCGTGACGCACGGTGCCGTCTTTGTCGATCAGGAACGATCCACGTAGAGCTACGGAGTCATCAAGAAGAACATCGTAGTCACGGGCAATCTGCTTGTTGAGATCGGCGACAAGTGGGAAATTGATCCGACCGATACCGCCGTCATTGATCGCAGTCTCACGCCAAGCAAAATGGCTAAACTGAGAGTCGATTGAACAGCCAATGACACTAATGCCACGCTTTTTGAATTCATCAAAACGGTGAGAAAAGGCAATGATCTCTGAAGGACAAACAAAGGTAAAGTCAAGCGGATAGAAGAAGAGAACTGCGCCGTTTTCACCGAGATTGTCATAGAGGTTGAAATCCTCGACGATGGAGCCGTCTGCAAGGACAGCGGTAGCGGTAAAGTCAGGAGCTTTGTTGGTTACGATCATGGTATTTCCTTATGGATAAAATTTATTTACAAAGGAATAATATCGTTATATAATTAACAATTACTAAACCAACCCCCATTTTCGCATAAACACTTCATCAATATCAATAATACCTTTTTTCTGCAGGTTGTCAAGCACGTCACGGCTGCAGAGCGTATCGCCCGGCCACTCTCGATCGAAGCCATCTTGTGCATTCTTGTTGGTCGCATCAACAGCGATAAAGGGGTCAACTACTACATCCCGCCCAGCATCAATGTTGTTGACGACGCGCCAGACCAGCATATAGGGATTATCCAGATCGTTGCGCTCTTCATCTATGATGATGAGCACTTTGATATGCTTCTTGAGTTTGCGCAATGTGACCATGGTTTTCTGTGCTGAATACTGTTTGTCAATTGTCACGATACAGATGGGGTTCTTCGTGTTGGTAAAATATTGGCGCAGCTCAAGAATTTGCTTATCAATCTTTCGTGCCTTTTCCAGCAATGACGAATCATCAAGAGGTATTTTCACCCCCTCCTCGACCTCTTCTCCAGTCGCATCGATCCCTAGCTTTCCGCCTACAAACTGCCGAGGGGAGCTATGATCAAGATGATCAACCACTCCATGAGAAATAAGGATTTTTGATGGATGTAAACGATTGAGAACATGAACGATCAGTGCTTCATGATCCGAAAGTTCAGGGCTATTCTTGCCCACAAACAGTGCATGCTTGACAAAACTCATTTGTCCTACCCCCCAAAATGCGTGCATGAACTGCTGGGCATGTCCGGGATAATGGACATCCATCTTTGCCAATATCAAATTGTGAAATACACCATTTTCGGGCATATTATAGTCGATCAGGTCGGGTGCCATGGGTTTGAGCATCGGGAGAAAAATCCGCTCGGTCGCCCACCCCATGTATTTGTCTTCCAGCGGCGGTTTGCCCACGACGGTGGCCTGGAAGACGGGGTCCTTTTTCATCGTGATGGTCTCGACCTCCATCACCGGGAAAGGTTCCGGCAGTGTGTAGTAGCCGGTATGATCGCCAAAAGGTCCTTCGATCTCCGTCTCAGCCGGATCGACAAAGCCCTCGATGACGATATCAACATCACGGGGGATATAGATATCGTTGGTGATCGATTTGACCAGCTGGGCGTTGCGGTTACGGATAAATCCATAGAGCAGCATCTCAAACATCCCGTGCGGCATCGGTGCCTGCCCGCTCCAGATATAGAGCGGATCGCCGCCGATGGCTACTGTCACGGGCATCTTGAGTCCGGCATCCCGGTACTGATCGAAAAAATGCGAAGCATCTTTGTGGATTTGCCAGTGCATCCCGAGGCGGTTTTTTCCGTACTGCTGGAGACGATACATCCCGAGATTTTGCATTGCGCCATCGAGGCTGCGGGTATAGACCTGCCCCATGGTAATAAACCGTCCACCATCCTCTTCCCAGGTCTTGAGGATAGGCAGAGTGTCGAGATCTATTTTGTCCTTGGGTATGATCACTTCTTGGCATTCTCCCCGAAATTTGAGCCTTTTGGGGAAAACGTTTTTGAGCGAGATCATTTTGGGGATCATTGCAATTTTATCTCTGAAGGTTTTCGGCGGCTTGAGCTTGAGGAGGCTGTCAATATTTTTTGCTATGGCATCCGGGTGCTGGCCGAGGATTTTTTCAGTCAACTCTCTATTTGCAAATATATTCATCAAGATCGGCATCTCGTATTCGATTCCCTGCTCTCGCCATACCGGCCGAGTGAAAAGCAGCGGTCGGGAGTCCTCTTGTTTGACCTCCACATACGCTACATGTGGGATTTCCAACTCCACATCAAGCGGTTCATCGATAATTTTGAGGTTTCCGTTTTCTTTGAGCCAGGCGACGACATCGTTCATATTTCTTCCCTGTGTGTTAGATGATGTTTTTTGATATTATACCTAAAATCCTCAAACGACAGTGCATCAGTTTGATGGGGCAGAACCTGTTTTGATGTTGCTTGTTTCGACAATAAATATAGACGCACTGTGCCCTAGATTGACAAAACCATCCTTCTTGGTGTACATTTGTGAGACATAACCATCAAGATAAAGAGCATTCCTGCATCCTCTCTTCTGAAAGTAGCGCGCGAAGTTGTAAAAGTTTATAGGTTCTTTTGAGATCGCAAACACTAGCATTCCGCTGGGCAAGACTCCTACACCATTTCGTATATAGTAACTTGTTGATTTTGGGCGAAAGAGTCGATTTATTTTTCCACCTATGACAAGCATAGGGCCTGACTGCGTAGCATACTTGATCGAGCGAGGGGATTGTCGGGCATATATCTCTCTGGGGACGATAAATGCGGCAGCCTCATACGTGATGTAAAATATCCCATTGGGGTTCATATAAAAGTTGCCATAATTTTCGTGCTTGGTGTTCATCTCGGACACCCTCTTTCCGTCTTGCACGTAAAGCCCTTGGGCACTGAAGTCGCGTAGATACATCCCGCCATTTGTTGCAAACAACAACGCTTTATTGTCTGCCGATAATTTCTTTTTTAATGTTGTAATATTCAGATAAAAGTGATCATTTTTATCTTTTTGTAGAAATTGTATTTTGCTCGGATCGGTTTCGTAGCTTACTATTTCGGTTGCATACAGGGTGGCAAAAAGCGCAAAGAGTGCAAAAAATATTCTGACCATTCTTTTGTCCATTTAATTTATCACATCCCAAAGACCAAAATATATCTTTTGGTTTTTGTGGGATATTCTATTTAAATTATATCAAAATAAAGCAACAGCATCACAATACACTGAAAAAGAGATACAAATCAACTATTTCATATGGGTTGATATGGTGCAAGATATTACGAAATATAATGTTTTTTTGCATTAACAAATATGTTTTGATCGATGGAAATATGAGCCATAATAAGGCACCCGATTTGACATATTAATATACAAATTGTATAATACATACAGTTTATCCAA
>CAZCAZ010000002.1:0-29814 GCA_964496735.1 uncultured Nitratifractor sp.
ATCACTTTTTTGATAGACTTTGCAAAACTCTTCACGAAGGCTCAATGATGAAACTGTTCGGAACCGATGGTGTGCGCGGAAAAGCGGGCGTCAAAGTAAGCGCTCCAGCGGCCATGCGGCTGGCCATGGCGACGGGGGCTCATTTTCGCTCGACCGCCAAAACCAACAAGATTCTCGTCGGCAAAGACACCCGGCGCAGCGGCTACATGATCGAAAATGCGATTGTCTCCGGCTTGACGGCGGTGGGGTATGATGTGATCCAGATCGGCCCGATGCCGACCCCGGCGATCGCCTTTTTGACTGAGAGTATGCGTTGCGATGCCGGGATCATGATCTCAGCCAGTCACAACCCCTATTTTGACAATGGGATCAAATTTTTCGATGCGCAAGGCAACAAACTCAACCGAGCAGTCGAAGAGAAAATCGAAGCAATATACCACGATGAGGCACGGATCGAAGCCGAACAGCGTACGGGTAAGCATATCGGAAAATCCAAGCGGATTGATGATGTCATCGGCCGCTACATCGTCCATATCAAAAATTCCTTCCCCAAAGAATTGAGCCTACGGGGCATGCGCATTGTCGTCGACACAGCCAACGGTGCCGGGTACAAAGTCGCCCCCACCATCCTCGAAGAACTCGGGGCCGACGTGGTCGTCACCAACAATAAACCAGATGGATTCAATATCAACGAAGGCTGCGGCGCCATGCACCCAAAATCTTTGGCCAAAGTTGTCCTCGAATCGCGTGCCGATATCGGCATCTCTCTCGACGGTGATGCGGATCGGCTTGTCATGGTCGACGAACAAGGTGAAGTGATCGATGGCGACAAACTTATGGGTGTACTGGCCGTGCACCTCAACGCCATCGGCAAGCTCCGAGGGGGCGGCATGGTCGCCACGGTGATGAGCAATCAAGCACTCGATGACTACTTGGCCAAACATGACCTCAAACTCTATCGTAGCGCCGTCGGCGACAAAAACGTCGTAGAAATGATGCAGGAAAATGGGATCAATTTTGGTGGAGAGCAGAGCGGGCATATTATCTTTAGCGACTACGCCAAGACTGGGGACGGGATCTCCAGCGCCTTGCAGGCACTGGCATACTTCGTCAGCAGTGGGCAAAAGGCCAGCGAGGCATTTCGTCCCTTCGATCTCTACCCTCAATTGCTGGTCAATCTGGAGGTAAGCGAAAAAACTCCTCTCGAGAACATCCATGGCCTGCCCGACCTCCAGCAAGAGATCCAATCAGCTGGTATGCGTTATCTCTTCCGCTATTCCGGTACCGAAAACAAAGTCCGCCTCCTCCTCGAAGGACGTGATGCCCGAGCCCTTGAGGTCATGATGGAGCAGGTGACAGCCTTTTTCAGCGAGGCATTGGCGTAGTGCGGCTGACGGCAATCTTCCTCATGGCACTGATCGGCACCTTCGTGCTCGATCAGGGGATCAAAGATCTGTTTGTGCAAGGCTGGGATTGGCAACACCGTTGTCTCTCACTGGAACTGCACTACAATCGTGGCGTTGCCTTTGGGTTTCTTTCGCAACTAGGGCCTTGGCTCAAATGGCTTCAAACGCTCCTGCTCATTGGCATGACACTGTACATGCTGATCCATCGCATTGTATGGGAATACCCACTGGCTCTGGGGATGCTCCTTGGGGCGGCCTTTAGCAATCTTTACGATCGTTTTGTCCATATTGGTGTTGTGGATTATGTCGCTTGGCATTGTGGATTCAACTACGCGATATTCAACTACGCCGATGTTGTTATTGACCTCAGCATCGCAGGCATTCTCCTCAAAATTTATCTGCAATATCGCCGCGCCAAAACATCATGATACGGTTGGCTGCCCTCCTGGCGCTGAGCACGATTCTGCTCACAGGAGGCGTGCACCCTTTTGCCATGGAGCCTCGCGCGGACATCAACCTCCCTGGTGTCAAAATCCTTGATGAAAAACATCTTGACTTCTCCTCCATTGACGGCATCCCTTTTCATGAACTGTCTGACATGGTGTATCTCCCTTCTCGGCAGACGCTGCTGATGGTCAGCGACAAGGGTGCTTTGTTTGACTTTCATGCAGTATTTGATCACCATATCACGCTCAAATCACCCCATGGCCACCGCTTGCTGCACCCTAACGGGAAATCCCTCAAAAAGTACCGTCGCGACAGCGAGGGAATGGCACGCGACACGCAGGGCAATATTTTTGTGAGCTTTGAAGGCAAACCTCGCGTTGCCCAGGTTGACAGACAAGGGCGCATTATTCGGCAACTCCCCCTACCCAAGGCACTCCGTTCGATCAAAAATTATAGGGGACGCAACAAAGGCCTCGAAGCACTGGCCTATCATCCAAAATACGGTCTCTTGGCTGCCAAAGAGCGCCCAAAACATTCTCCCTTGACCCACCAGACCCTCTATGCTCTCTCGGGAAAAACATGGCATTTTCAGGCAGAAAAACTCCCCAAAAACTCTGTGACAGCTATCGAAGTGATGGACGACGGCAATGTCATGGTGCTGGAGCGCTCGTTTGATCGAAAGCATTTTATCATCACTATTACACTCAAAAAAGTCTATCTCCATGCAGCGCGTAACGGCACATGCCCGACCAAGGTCCTCGCTCAATTTCGTTCAGACAAAGGGTGGATACTGGATAATTTTGAAGGACTAGCCCGCGTCGCACCGCACCGCTATGTGATGATCAGTGATGACGGGGGGAATTTTTATGAGAAAACATTGCTGATCTATTTTGAAGTCAATTAGTCTTCAATGGGTGCCATGTGCTCCAGCAACGCGTCATGCACCTGGCCGTTGCTGACAACGATCCCCTTGTCTGAGACAACATAGGGCTCTCCAATGAGGTTGCTGACATATCCTCCGGCTTCTTGGACAATAAGAATCCCTGCCGCCACATCCCATGGCTTGAGATCGATCTCATAAAAAGCATCCGTCCGCCCCTGAGCCAAATAACACAAATCAATCGCTGCAGCCCCCAGCCGTCGTATATCACGAATATAAGGAAGAAGGGAGGTAAGCCGCTCGATTACCCAATGGTATTCTGCACCCTGATTTACTTTGGCATACGGAAATCCGGTAGCGATAAGGGATTGCTGAAGTGTGTCCTGATCGCTCACGTGTAGTGGTGTATCATTGCAATATGCCCCCGCACCCGCTTCGGCCCAGAAAAGCTCATTGAGGATCGGGTTGTATACCACGGCCAAGGTCGGAACGCCCGCCTCCCATACGCCTAACGAAATACCGAGATGAGGGATACCGTGGATAAAATTGGTCGTCCCGTCGATGGGGTCGATGTAGATCACCTTTTCATGCATATACGTACCCTGGTGGCTCTCTTCGCCCACCAAAGTATGGTCTGGAAAGTGCTCTGCTAGGCGCTTGAGGATCAGTGCTTCGACGCGGACGTCGTATTCGGTGACAAGATCGACGACCCCCTTGTGTTGGACAGCCTTGGTTGTGCGGTAGCCCTCACGAACGAGCTTGCCGGCTTCGATTGCAATGGTTTTGAGTTGTTCGATAGGTTTCATGAAGCAATTATAGTATAATCCCACCCATGAATACAACACACACCAAACAACGCATCGGAATCATCATCGCCACCCTCGCCCTGATCATCATGGTCTGGTACGGCAAAGAAGGCTACCGTGCCGCCGTCACGTACGAATCAGTCACCGGACAGATCGCTCGCCAGATGGATGCTGCCGGTGTCGCCGAACTCAAACTCAAAGAACTCGCCTCTCTGTTTACGCTGGGGCTAGTCAAAAACGACACCAAAGCACGTCTCCTTCAGCTCGAGAAAGAGCGCCACGGTGCCAAGACGTCTGCTGACCGTGATGCGCTCTTTTTTGCCATTGCGGCGGCGGCTTTGTTGCTGCTCTATTTTTTCTTGAGTCTGCGTGGCTTCACGATTGCCATCGCGCTTGGAGCCCTTATTGCCCTCATCAATGGCCTCGTGACCCCTATCATGCTCATGATCGTCCACAAAGAGGTCGAATACCTCGGTGACGTGATCCTCTCATTTGAGTCCAAGGGCATTCTGGGCTCCATCACCAAGCTTTATGGTGATGGCAATCTAACCGTCGCCATCGTCATCCTCCTCTTCTCGGTCATGGTTCCAGCACTCAAGACCCTCTCGATGCTCTTTGTCGCCCTCTACCGTCAAAGCCCTTTTGCCGGCAAGGTGGTACGTTTCTTCCGGCACCTTGGCAAATGGTCAATGCTCGATGTCTTTGTCGTCGCCCTCCTGCTAGTCTACCTCACATCCAACAGCCAAGACATCAGCCGAGCTGAGCCGGAGATTGGCTTGTACTTTTTTCTCATTTATGTCTTGCTCTCTATGGTGGGCAGCCTTGCTACCGATGCCATGCTCCGTCAACGCGACACTGAATCAGTGGGCTAAGGTGCGCTTCTTGTCTTGTCGGTATTTTCTGGCATGGGGTTGGGCATGTAGCCGACAAAGCCCATGAGTTTCCATCGTCCGCCAATCTTGCGCATGCGATAGATGGTCTGCCATACGATCGGATCGACCGTTCCATCTTCTCGCGTAATCGAACCATTGAATTTTTTGTGCAGGATTGCACTGTTCTCTTGTATCTCAATCTCCGTAAGCTGCGTCGCCCGAAACAACGCCTCCCTTGGGTCATCACGATAACGATGCTTGGCAAACTCAGCCGCTTGACGCAACCAATCGTCCCTGTAGGCCTCTAGGGTTGGATATGTCAAGCGCCACTTGTCCGGATTCGCGTACCCTCTCGCATCCACACCCATAAAATTCTCTGCATGAAAATCATCGGCACACATCGACCAGTCTTGTGCCAAAAATGCATCAATATCTCGCTGAACAACCGCCTCCCAAATCACATGACGATCGGCATCATCGGCACCAAATGGATTGGTGTCGTACATCACGACAAGGCCTTCTGTGTCTTGGCATCAAAGACGTGACTGCGGGCAAGACGGTAGGCGACACGAATGGTCTCTTCACCAGCATAGTCATCCTCCCGCGACAGAACCAGACGAATTTCTACATCACCCAGCCTGCCATAGATGACATTCTCTGCTCCAGTGTATTCATGGATTTCCACCTTCATTTCAAATCCTTCATCGCCTTCGCTACGATAAAAATCTCGTGGCCTCACCCCCAAAATCACCTCATGCCCCGCCTCAAGTGGCTTGCGCAATTCTGGCATCGGCAGCATGGTGCCATCTTTTGTCTGGAGCTGTCGCCCCTCATGCACTATCCCCTCGACCAATGTCATATTTGGATTCCCAAGAAATGTTGCCGTAAAGATGGAGTTTGGATGGTCGTAAAGCTCTTTTGGGCTACCGACTTGGACGATGGCGCCCTGATCAAGCAGTATGATCTTGTCCGCCATGGTCATGGCCTCGACTTGATCATGCGTCACATAGAGGGTCGTTGTGCCGAGGCGTGCCTGCAGGAGTTTGATCTCCTTCCGCATGGTGACGCGCAGCTTGGCGTCCAGATTGGAGAGTGGTTCATCAAAAAGAAAAAATTCGGGATCGCGCACAATCGCTCGCCCCATGGCAACTCGCTGGCGCTGACCGCCCGAAAGGTGCTTGGGGTAACGGCCCAAATACGCTTCGATGCCTAGCAGACGTGCGGCATCAGTCACTTTTTGACGTATGATATTCTTGGGCATTTTTTGTATCTTGAGTCCATACGCCATGTTGTCAAACACACTCATATGCGGATAAAGTGCATACGACTGAAACACCATCGACATCTGACGTTTTTGAGGCGAGATGTCGTTGGCTATTTTCCCATCAATGATCAGCTCGCCTCCCGAGATCTCCTCGAGGCCACATATCATGCGCAGAAGTGTCGATTTTCCGCATCCGGATTCGCCGATAAGGACCACAAATTCTCCATCTTCGATGGTTGCATTGATGCCGTGAAGTACCTCCACATCTCCGTAGCGTTTCTCGAGATTGCGCAGCTGGATTGTTGCCATGGTGTTCCTTTATTTGACCGAGCCGGACGTCAGTCCGCCGATGAGATGTTTTTGGAGCCAGAAAAAGAGGATAGAGACTGGAACCGAAGCGATGATGACCGCCACCATAATATAATCCCAACGGATCGAATAGTAGCCTGTCATTTCAATGATTCCGAGCTGAATGGTGTACGAATGGGTGTCACGCAGTGTCGAAAATGCAATGATAAATTCGTTCCATGCATTGACGAAGGTAAACGTCGCCACGATGACGATCGCCGGGATCGCCAACGGCAAAAAGATACCCACCAGACTGCGCAAGCGTCCCGCTCCCTCAATCCAGGCCGACTCCTCCAGATCTTTGGGGATCGTGGCAAAATAACTCTGAAGCATCCAGACGCTAAAGGCCACATTGAATGCCGAGTATATCACCGAAAGAAATCCCAATGAATCCACAACGCCTGCTGCCACCATGAGACGAAACAGTCCCAGTACGAGGACAATTGGCGAGAGCATTTGCGTCACCAGAAGGAAGAACCGCAATGTGCCCTTGCCTCGAAAGCGAAACCGTGTCAACGCGTAGGCAAACGGAGCCGCCACCAGAATCGTCAGCGCAGTAGCCACGCCACTGACAAACAATGAATTCAAGATAGCGTGCGGCACATTGGTCTGCTGCCAAACTTCGATAAAGTGATTCCATTGAAACGTAGAAGGGAAAAAGCTAGGAGGAATGGCCGTCAACTCTGCCCGAGGCTTGAGTGCTGTCATCAGCATCACTAACAGAGGAAAAAGGATCAGAAAAAGAACAGGAAAAAGCAGTATCCATGCCAACACGGTCATCAAGACTTTGCGCTGCTTCATGCTGTCTCACCCTCTTGGCGCATTGCAATAACCGCATACACAAGCGTAAAAAGAAGCAAAATGCTCAACATGATGATCGAGAGAGCTGCTGCCAGACCGATGTCGCCATCACGAAATGCCACTTTGTACAAATAGGTCGGGAGGATATCGGTGCTATTGGAGGGACCACCCTGCGTCAACACCCAAATGATCGGGAATGAGTTGAAGACATAAATGACATTGAGTACGATGGCCATGTTAATAAACGGCTTGAGCAAAGGGAGTGTCAGCGTGCGTAGCGTCTGAAAATACCCTGCTCCATCCATCATTGCTGCTTCATAAATATCGCGAGGAATCGACGTCAGACCTCCTAAAAAGATAGAGACCGTAAACGGGATGGACACTATGATGCCAATCATGATCTCGATAGGAAATGCCGTTTGTGCATCCGCCAACCAGCCTACATTGTGATCCAGTACGCCTAAGCTTATGAGAAAATGGTTGAGCATTCCGTAGTCTGGGTTGAGCACCCACTTCCAAATAATAGCCGTCATGGCCAATGAGATTGCCCAGGGGAGCATGATGATGCTTCGGGCTATCCGCTTGCCATAGAACTCTTCATTGAGCACCAAAGCGACGGGCACGGAGACAAAAATCGTCCCCGTCACCACGAAAAATGTCCAATAAAACGTACGCAACATCACGTCAAAGAAGAGTTCATCCTCCACCATGTCTTGGTAGTTGAGTGCGCCCACAAAATCGCCGATACCCCCAAACGTCCCTACGTCATGGACGGAGAGGCGAAAGAGGTCGACAATGGGGTAAGTAATGATCGTCAATGTCAGCAGCAGCCCTGGCACGACATAGAACAAGGGCTTGGTGTGACGCATCGACATATCAGAGGATCAATGCTTGACAGCGCGGTTGATCTTTTTGCAAGCGCTTTTCATCGCCTCTTCTGCACTCAGTTTGCCGCCATAGAGTCCTTGAAGCTTATTTTTGACAATATCGATGATCTTGGTAGACTTGGCATGGATAAACGTAAATTTGGCATTGGGTACTGCTGCAATCATGGCTTGCAGGTAAGGCTTGTCAAATGCTTTTTCTTTGCCGGCTTCTGTCGTCACAGGCAAAAGTCCTGCTTTGGCAATCCAGTCAGCCTGATACTTCGGTTTCATCGAAAACATCATGAACTTGACAGCTTCGGCTTTTGCTTTGGAATTTTTAGACAAATGCACGGCATCAATTACGCCTAGGGTTACCCCTTTTTTTCCGCCCATTCCCGGGACATCGGTTTGGACAAAATGAATTTTTTGTCCCTCCTCGCCCATTTGCTTGGCCAGCAAGCCGTGCGTGATCATCATCGCCAATTTGCCTTGCTTGAACAAGGCCTGCAGGTCTTCTCGGTTGTACGAGACGACATTCTTCTGTGTAGCGCCTTGCTTGATCATGCTGTCATAAAAGCTGGCAGCTTTGATGCCCGCTGGATTGTCCAGTGTACACTGATCACCATCGATCGTCTTGTTAAGTACCGAGCCATCCATGTTCCAGAGAATATAGTAAAAATATTTCTCCATCTCCACCTCTTTCCCCTGGATACCATATCCTGCTGCATCCGTTTTGTCGGCGACGGCTTTGGCATCAGCAGCCAGCTCGTCCCATGTTGTCGGTGCATGGTCGATGCCTGCTTTTTTGAGCAAATCCATATTGACATAGAGGTTTCGAGCGCTGGTCACACTAGGCAGGGCATACAGCTTGCCGTTGACCTTGGCCGCGTCCAAAAGCGACTGAGGGAATTTGGACAAAAACTCTTTGGGGAGCAAGCCGTCCAACGCCGCAAGTTTGTCTCCAGCGACATAGGAGGGCACCCATCCCCGTGTACTGTAGATCACGTCAGCATTGCCGCCTGAGAAAAAATCGGTCTGAAGCTTTTGCTGCCAAGCCGACCACGAGCCGACCTCAAGCTTGACTTTGATATCGGGATTGGCTTTTTCAAAATCAGCCACCATCTTCTCAAATGCAGGCTTCGTGCTCTCTCCATATGAAGGAACCGCCACCCGAATGGTCGCTCCAGCATACGCCATGCTCGAGGCAACCGCCGCCAATGTGATCATTCTCCATGCACCTTTTTTCATTGTTTCTCCTTTTGAAAATCAGATATACCTTGCAGAAGGTATTGCGCACAAGTATATCGAAACTTTTCTCAAACTCGACATCAATGGAGTGTTTCAATTATGCTGACAATTGCGTCGCGATTGTCATGGATATCCTGAGCCAGCCTAAACTGCGTCAAAGCACGGTATTTATTTTGCGCAGGAAAGCTGATCTTATAATATATGCTTCCCTGAAGATAATCAGTCAAAAAGCGCAATCCCAGCTCAAAGGTCAACAAAAATATCGCATCATAGATGAACGCATACTCTTTGTCATGGAGAAAGTGTTTGCCTTGCTGGATGTACCCTTCGATCACGTACCGAAAACTGAGGAGGTCAAACCTTGCTTCTGCCCATCGGATACCCAGTTCTTCACCCAAAGGATTGCAACTAGACCGTATGCAATCTCCAATATCATAATGCACCAACCCCGGCTGGATAGTATCCAGATCAATCATGCTGATGGCCTTGCCCGTCTCTTTGTGGAACATGATGTTGTTGGCTTTTGGGTCTCCATGAATCACACGCAGGGGAAGCACTCCGTCATGCCGGGCTTGCTCCAGTACCCCCACGCGGTCACGGTGCTTTTGGATCAAGCGCACGGCGTACCGCAGTTCATCATCAATCATACTCGAAGCAGTGGCCATCACCTGGTCATATGACGCAAGGTATTGAGGGGTCACATGGAACCCCGGAAGTACCGTCTCAAAAACATGCTCTTCGATTCGGTTGATATGCTCATGGAAAAGCCCCAATGCAAAGCCCACTTCATAAGCCTGCTGATGCGTATAGATCGTATCGAAACTTTCGGAATCTTCAATGTAACTGATCATACGCCAAAAACTTCCGTCTCCGGCGACGACAAAGAGGTGTCCTTCTTTGGAGGGGATCACGCGCTGCACCTGCCATGCGATGCCATCGTGTTCACTGCATGCACGCAGGTGCTTTGTGGCGTAGTGCATGTTGTCCATTACGGCTTTTGGATCCTTGAACACGTGCGTATTGACTCGTTGCAAAATGGCATGCCCTGCTCCATCGTGCAGGGTCACAAGGTACGTATCATTGACGTTGCCGTTGCCATGCACGCGGACCGTTTCGATGGCGCCATCCAAGTCAAACCTCAAAGCAATCGCAAGGATATCTTGCATAGCAATCCTTCTAAAAAATATGACGTATCATGACATAGTTTGAGTAGAAATAACGTTAAGAAAGATTAAAAAATGAAGATGGTGATCACGATTGGACTTGAACCAACGACCCCTACCATGTCAAGGTAGTGCTCTACCAACTGAGCTACGCGATCTTGTTTGAGGACGGGAATTATAGCCCACCCTCACTTAAAGAATCATAATCTTAGCCCGGCAGCTGCTCTGTGGGGAGATCCATTACCATCTCGGCGACAAATGTCTGAGCCACTTGTCCGCCAAAGCGGTACACATCGTCACGGTACTCCATGTAGAGCTCATCACCGCTCCGAGGGAAAACGACATTGAGATCCCGTGCCTTGCCTTCTGTGCGAGCTCGGACATAGCAAGCCATGATCCCCGTGCCGCATGCGAGCGTCTCGTCCTCGACGCCTCGCTCATAGGTGCGGGGGCGAAGTTCGTCTTGTTCAAGCGTGTAGATGTTGACATTGGCATCGTACTGATGACGCAATGCCCGTGCCATGTCGATATCAAAGGCTTCAATCGGTTGCTGGCTGACCAAATGGGGCACACCCGTATCAATCAGCCACCATGTATGGCCATAGGCCTGGATATCTTTTTCGAGAATTTTTGGCTCCAGCATATCGGTGATGACATAGAGGCCGTTGACTTCTGTGCGGATGACACCCGCTCCAGTGAGAAACTCCGCATGCCCGTCAACAGAGATCCCTTTTTCAATCGCATAGTGCGATACAGCACGGGTTGCATTGCCACACATGGTCGCTTCGCTCCCATCACTGTTGTAAAATTCCCATTCAAAATCGTACTCCGGGTGCGGGATCAGCACCACCAATCCATCTGCCCCGACTCCCTTCTGTCGATCACACAGCATGCGTGCCAATTCATGCCGTTCTTTACGCTCAGCATCGTGAAAAATGACAAAGTCGTTGCCGTTGGCATTGTACTTGGTAACAAACATGATCAGCCTTTTAAAAAATGTACTGTACAGGAATTATAGCATATCTCTTCGGATCCATTGTGCGACCCGCGCGCACTCCTGCTCGAGACGAGGTAGATCAGCCGTGTTGTCGATCACCCACGTCGCGCGTTCGCGTTTGACTTCGATATCCATCTGCGCATCAAGACGCTGCAGCACCTCATCCTCATCCAGCCCTTCCCGTGCCATCAAACGGACGATTTGCATCTTCCTTGGGATGTAGACAACCGCTACCCGCTCAATCGGATACACGGCTCGCTCATAAAAAAGTGGGATATCAATAAAATAAGGCTCGCCCCGTGCATCTTCTATGGATGCCCGTCGTGTGATCTCCCCCTGAATCAGGGGATGAAGAAGCGTTTCAAGCTCCTTGCGTCTGTTGATGTCCGCAAAGACAATTCGCCCCAAAGCTTTGCGATCGACTCGGCCTCCCGATACCAGTTCGGCTCCAAACATATGACCTATCGCCTCGCGCTGCTCTTCCAGCACTTCATGAGCAATGGTATCAGCATCAATGACCACAAATCCCAATGCCCGAAAGATGCCCGAAGCCGTGCTCTTGCCCGTAGCGATACCACCCGTTAGGGCAATGGCGTGCCGAAAGTTCATATGCTCAATTCCGCCTCTCAGTACACTTCGCTGATGCGATACCCATCTTCGTCAATGCGTCGATGGGTGTGCCTAGCTTTTTTGCGTACTACTGCGGTGGTAGTTTTTTTTTTGGTCCTATGTGGCGAAGTTGATTTGTGAAACTTTTCCGACCGGGGCGTGCGCTGTGCACTCGGTTGCTTCACGTGCTTCTTTTCGGATTCAGGGGAAGCTTTGACCGATTTTTTTATTGGTGATTTCACCGCTTTCGTAGCCGAAGCTCTCTTGGTAAGTTTCGTGCACTTTGGGGTATAGTTTTCCATCTGATACTTGTCATAATGGTAGACATCTTTTCGGAAATTGAGATAGCCATACGGGCCAACATATGCCGTCAGATACGTGATATCAATCGGAGGCCGGTGTTTGAGTGATATCGTCTTTTTCTCGGTGCCCTCCAAGCGCTTCATCACGCTGTCAACATCAATGTTGTCATTAAAGAGTGCCAACGATTCCAAGAGTTCACGTGGCTTCTGTATGCGCATGCACCCATGGCTGAACGCGCGCACATTTCGGAAGAAGAGTCCCTTGCTGGGTGTGTCGTGGATGTACACCGAGTATCCATTTGGGAAAAGAAACTTGATCTTCCCCAAAGCATTATGGCGGCTAGGCACCTGCATAAAGCGATAAGGGATGTGCTTGTTGTTGTCGCGGTATTTTGCCCAGTTGACCGTACCCGGATCAATGCGGGGTGAGTTTTCATCCCACGTCTCATGCAGCTCTTTGCCTTGGGATTCATAGTGATAGGGGTCTCGGATCAGCTTGTTGAGCATCTCACTCTTGACGATCCCCTCTGGAATTTTCCAGTATGGGTTGACCACGATGTAGGTCATTTTGTTGTGGAAGCTGGGTGTCGGGTGATTGGGCTTGCCGGTGATGACACGGATGGTGGTCACCAGCTTGTTGCCGTCGAGGAAATTGAGGCGAAAGGATGGGATGTTGAGCTCGATACGCATTTTTTCCTGTTTACGATAGAGCCATTTGATCCGGTCGAGATTGAGGCGGATCTTCTGGATCGCTTGGGTAACAGTCATGTTGAGTGCGTTGCGACCCTGGCGGCCAATCACGCCGTCACCCTTGAGTCCATGTCTCAACTGGAAGCGCTTGACGGCTTTGACCATGCAGGCATCATACTTGGGGGAGTCCATCGCCTCGGTGCAACCCTGCAGGTCACCGACCATGGCCAGGTGCTTGCGGATCAACGGGATCACTTTGGCGTTGCTTGCTCCGGGCTTCAGCGTACCAAAGCGCGGCAACGTCGGCCACCCTCCTTGGCGGGAAATACGGATATATTTTTTGAGATATTTTTTGAGTTCGGCGTACTTGAACCTCTGAGGTTCTGTCTCAAGAAAAGCCCGTGCCAAGTCGCCATCTTCTAACGCTGAGCTCATCACCGATGCCGCACTGGCCGGAGGAGCGTATTTGACCCAGCCTACTTTGATTTTGTACTCCTCTGTCAGCTCCTCAAGCTTGCGGGCAAAAGAGCGCCAGCTGATCCCGCCGTTGATGCGATAATTTGCGTAGTGTAGATACAGCGTACTCATGGCAAGCTCGAGAGCAATCTTGTCCGCCATGGTGCCGCCATGTTTGGCGACCATCTCCTTGATCTGCTGTCGCACAGTCAGGTTCTCACCATACACCCGAAGTGCAGGGGTCAGAGTGCTGTCCGTGCGAATTAGGCGCAACAAGCTATTGCCAAATGGGCTAAGGCCTTTTGCTTTGACCCAGATGGGTGCATAAAAGAGCTCTTTGTAGATCCGGTCAAGCTGGGGCATTCTCTTGTGCGAAACACGTCGCTCAATTTTTGCGGTAGCGTCGTCAAAAAATGCCGCTCCATCCCCCTGTCCACCCCAGACAAAACCACTCGTCCCGGCCTGCAATGACCCGGTTACCATCCCCACAATTATCCATAACTTTATTTGATGCTTCACTTTGCAGCCCCCAAACACTTTTTGATTTCATTATACAAAAAAATACTTGAAATCCCCTCAGTAAATCATATTAATTCTGTCACTTATTTTGCTGAATCAATATTTTGTCCGCTTCTTCTTTTCGCAAAGCGATCGTGGTCGTGCCAACAAGAATTTCCATCGTTTGCCTAGCAAGCGAGCACTCCTGCACCGTCACGTGTTCGCCTGGCAAGATACCAAACGATGCAAACCGATCTCTTAGTACCTTGTCAGCATTCAATCGAATAATTTCCGCACTGTCGTTTTTGTGCAATTCGCTCAAAACCATTTTTTGTCCTCCTAGTAGATAATCCAGCGTGTCACATAATATGCCAACAACGCCATCACCCATGCTGTGCTCGTTGTGAACACAAACAGATACACCAGATATTTCCAGCCGCCTGCTTCACGGGTAAAAACCGCCGAAGCAGCAAAGCATGGCAAATAGATCATAATAAAGACTAAAAATGCCATTGCCGAAGGCAGAGGAATGTTGCGCTGCAGTGCGCTCACCAGTCCGCCATTTGTCTCGTCTACAGCATCCCCTTGAGCATAGAGAACCCCTAAAGTCGAGACGACTACTTCTTTGGCTGCCAGTCCAGCTTCGATCGCGACGCTCATTCGCCAGTCAAAGCCCAGCGGTGCAAAAAAAGGCTCCGTGGCTTTGCCGATCTTTCCAAGATAGCTCTGCTCCAATTGGGCAGAAATCTTCGCATTTTCCAGTTGTTGTTTTTCTGTGGGCGAAGCGGCACGCTCAATTTTGGCAGCATAGGCACGATCAACGGCTTCGTTTTTGGGATAATTGCTTGCAAACCACACCAGAACCGAAGCGGCTAAAATAAATGTCCCGGCTTTTTTGAGATAGCTAAGTGCCTGCCCATACACCGTATGCCAGATCAGCCGCCACGAGGGCCAGCGGTATTTGGGCATCTCCATGACAAAGGGTTCCTCGTCTCCCTTGAACACAAAAGTTTTAAGCGCTTTGGCCATTACCAGCCCCAACAAAGCGCCACTGATGTAGATCAAAAAGAGGATATTGCCCGCCTGATCTTCGCCAAAAAAGGCTCCGGCAAACAAGACATAGATGGGCAGCCGTGCCCCGCAGCTCATAAACCCAAGGATAAAAAGCGTGATGAGGCGTTCACGTTCATTTTTGAGTGTGCGTGCCGCCATATAGGCCGGTACGGTGCAGCCAAATCCGGTCACCAGCGGGATAAAGCTCTTGCCGTGTAATCCAAATTTATGGAAAAAGCCATCCAGCAAAAATGCTACGCGTGCCATGTAGCCCGTCGTCTCCAGAAGCGCAATGCCCAAAAACAGGATCACGATATTGGGCAAGAACATCACTACCGCCCCCACTCCAGCTATGATTCCGTCTGCCACTACGGAGCCGAGTATCCCATCTCCCAGTGCGGCATGCGCCTGCTCACCCAGCCAGCCAAACCCAGCATCGATCCAATCCATCGGAACCGCCCCCAGGGTAAAGGTCAGCTGAAACAAGGCCCACATAAAGAAGAGAAACAGAGGGATACCGACGATTTTGTTGATCAGTACCTTGTCGATCTTTTGCGTGGTATTTTTTGCCCGCATGGAGTGCAAGGCCATCACTTCCATTTTTGCCCCCTTGGCAAAAGCGAAGTGCTCATCAGCAAAAATCTCATCGAGATCCTTGCTGCCATTGTGAAGATAGATATGCTCCAATCCTCTTCGAAGGATCGGGAGAATTTCGATCCATATCGGCTCATCGTGCATGCGCTTGTACGTATCCGTATCTTCCTGGAGCAGGCGCACAGCCAACTGCCGATAGGGGATAGGGTTGCGGTATCTTTTTTCTTCAAAAAAAGAGACCAGGTGATCAATCTCCTCTTCGATGGCGTCACTGTAAATCACTTTGGCCGTGGTGTTGGCTTTTTTATATACGGCTACGATCGCTTCTTTGAGAGCATCAATACCTTCTCCTTTGGCCGCACTGGCCTTGATGACGGGTATCCCGAGAATACGACTGAGCTGCGCTGCATCAATGTCAATCCCCTCTTCTTCTGCCTCGTCCATCATGTTGAGCACGACAACCATTTTGCGCCCTGTCTCCATCAACTGGGTTGTCAAAAGTAGGTTACGCTGGAGATTGGTCGCATCGACGACGTTGACGATCATGTCGTACTCGTCACTATGCAAAAACTCTTTGGTGACTTTCTCTTCGATGGTGTAGTCCGTCAGCGAATATGCCCCCGGCAGATCGATGATATGGATATCATAGTCTTCGTTGCTTTTCGGATCATGGTAGACAAACTCCACCTCCGTCTTGTCGACGGTCACACCGGAAAAGTTTCCGACCTTGAGTCGTGCGTCTGAGATGGCATTGACCAGAGAGCTCTTGCCGACGTTGGGCTGACCCGCGAGTGCAATTGAGATTTTTTTCATAGGTGTTCCAAGTGATCTTTAGTAGTTAGTATCATTCATATCATGAGGGAAATATAGCGGAGGAGCACTTGCAGGGAACTTAATTTGAGAATTATTATCAGTATTTATCTTTTCTTCATGCTTTTTTGTTCTTTTTTTTGAAAACATCGCTAAAATCAACGCCCTCTAGGAGGACGATGGTTCCATTGTAACTGTCCACCCGACTGTCGCCACGTTTGAAAAGTTTTTTGAGTCGTTTGTGTATCTTGGCCTGTTTGGTCTTTTTGCGGATATCATGTTCATCAAAAAAGTCCTCCAGCTCAATCCACGCAAGTTCATCGCCGACATCCATCTCGTCCAATACTTCTATTGCACCAAACCTCTCTTCTGTTTTTGATGACACCCCATCCAAGTCGGAGTCATGATTGTCCCAGTCGTCCGCTTCGAGATCACGCGCCTCCCCTTCAGCCGAGGATACCTCTGTCGACAGAGCCTCCTCTGTCTGGAGGTGCTCAATTTGCGTAGAATAAAGCATTTTCATTTCCGAAAAAGCCTCTTTGAGCAGTTCCACTTCCCCTCGCAGCGTGGACGTGATCATTTGGTTTGTGTCCTTAAGGTCAACAATCGTCTCTTTGAGTATCCCGATGGTCTCATCCTTGGCCGCCAACAGGTCTCGAAAATCTTTTGTGGGTTCTGCCTGCGTTGGAGATTTGGCGGATGGGGTCTGAGACGGGTTGGTGCCTCGAGCTGCCATGCTGTTTGCTTCGGTCTGGACGATGTAGAGTTTCCCCTCAACGCTCTTGGATGTCAAGATCCCCTTTTTTATCTTGGCGTAAACGGCTTGACGCGAAATGCCCAGTTTTTTGGCATATTCTGCGGGTTTGATCAGGTTACTCATGCTGCTTCCTTGTCAATCAATGTGTCAATCATAGCATAAAAGAGGTAAAGATCAGACTCGAAGGGTTATCGTTTTGTCCCATCAAGTACCGGGACAAAAAGGCAGGGCTCGATCGTCTCAGAAGTGACGTGGCCGTTGCGCTTGTAGTAGCGTGTGATGATTTGCAAACCGTTTTCGTTGATCGGAGCGATGAGGATTCCCCCGTCAACCAGCTGATCAAAAAGCACTTGCGGCACGCGATCTGCCGTCGCCGAAAAAATGATCCGCTCGTACGGGGCATACGTCTGCCATCCACGCTGCCCATCATCGTAGCGGGTAATGATGTTGTCAAGCCCCAGTGCCCGAAAACGCTCTTTGGCCTCACGCAGCAACGGCTCGATCCGCTCGATGGTAAAGACCCGACGTACCAATTGTGCCAAAATGGCCGCTTGGTATCCGCTGCCGCAGCCCACCTCAAGCACGCTGTCCACTCCCTCGAGCTCAAGATGCTGAGTCATCTTGGCCACGGTCAACGGCGAAGAGATCCACTGCTGCTCCTGCATCGGCAAGGCATCAAGCTGATATGCCATGTGCCGAAAGCCCACGGGGACAAAAGCTTGACGATCAATCGCAAGAAACGCTTCTTTGACATGCGGCTTGAGAGGAAACTGCTGGTCCATCGTCTCCACCATTTTTCTCAAATGCATTTTTGCTACCATCGTACCCCGTCCGTTCGCTGTCGTATCATAAAATACTTTATGAGGCCCCGCGATAAATTGTCCGCAATTCTAGCAGAAGTATGGTTATTAGCTCATGACAATGTAGCGACGCATTTTCTTCAACAGGCCCAAATCAACCTCGGCGGAGAGTACCGGACGCATGTCGTCCATCACTACGCCACCATTGGGCGAATAAATAGCGCTGGAGCTGGCCATACCCTCCTTGGCGCTGTTGGCGACCACCACATAGGCTTGATTCATCACGGCCAGGGCAGGTGCGAGGATCTCGAGGTGGCGCTTGCGCGGCATGCCCCATTGGGATGGCACGAGGATCACATCGGCTCCCTCGAGTCGCCGCCAGAGCTCCTTGAAGCGTAGCTCAAAACAGATGAGCACTCCATACCGCACTCCATCGACCTCAAACAACTGCACTGCGTCGACCGATCCGGCGG
Source organism: uncultured Nitratifractor sp. (assembly GCA_964496735.1). Classification (GTDB taxonomy): domain Bacteria; phylum Campylobacterota; class Campylobacteria; order Campylobacterales; family Sulfurovaceae; genus S017-3. Next base: position 18,141 of record CAZCAZ010000002.1, read on the forward strand.
ACAGGTGCTTGTCTTCTTCGCCCAGTACAAACAATTTGTGTTTGCTTTGACGATGCACCACACGGTGATTGTGGATCACCACCGCATCGTTGGTATAGTGGCCATCCTCATGCGCTGTCAACAGTGTCAACCCCAGCACCTGTCGCCCTACACGCTCACGCAGGGCCGCTTCGACCTCCCGACCAAACGCTGCGGCAGAGGAGAGATTGTCATAGTCGTAGTCGGTCATGCTCACTTCGGGCGCGAGGATAATGTCATGGTCTCCCAGACGGTCCAAGTGGGTCAACAGGCGATCAAGATTGCGCTGGTAAGGGATGAGGTTGGGCATCTGCAGTGCGGCGGCTTTGAGGATACGGGACATGGACTCTCCTAGGCAATGGCTTGAGAAATTATACACAATTGGCTATACTCCCAGCATGAAAAATGCTTACCAAGAACTCAGTGCCGTCATCCCCGGCTATCCCGGAACCCGCATCATGCACTTTGTGGATCACGAAACTCCACTGATCGCTCCATTGCTCGAGGTGACCAAAGCCTGTGACGGCGAGCACCAGATCCTCTGCCTCACCGAAGCAAGTTGTGAACTGCTCGCTCATCGCTTCACCCTCACGGAGACCATCAAAGTTCGCCCCATCTCCTGGAGCCAGCCTCGCTACCACATCCAGGCCAAACTCTATGATTTTGTCTTCGTTGAAGCGTCCGTCCCCGATCCAAAACATTTTCTCAAGACAATCTACACAGCCATGAAAAACGCCGCCAATATCTTCATCCTCCTCCCTTCAGAGCACAAAGGTGAGATCGAAACCTGGCGGAGCGTCATGGAGGAAAACTATTACGTCGCATTCAGCACGTTCGCGCTAAACGATACCATCCAGATCATCAGCGCCAAAAAGATGCACGGATGGGGTGGATGATATATGTGTGAGGCTTCCATTTATAGCGCCCACAAACAAAGAGGGGCCGCCTTTATTTAAAGCAACAATCCTATCAGGTATATTCTGTACATTGTAACGCAAAATCATCTTACAGGATGCAACCATTCTATTCTACATCCCCTTTTTAGTTCATCGGCGTACCCAAGCACCCATCGAGCCATTGCAAGCATAGCGGCTCTTTCTCACTCCGCTCTCCAAGCAAAACACAAACCCGGCGCCTTGCCCAAAGAGAGACCCCCCCGCGAGCCTAGTGGCCGAGCAAAGAGCTGATCTCAACCGCTCCATTGGGCACAAAGTTTTTTTGGTGAAATATCACTTTGTTACTCTTCGTATAAAACCGTACAAATTCTGTTTCTCGATACAGGTCATCAGGATTTATTTTTAAATCTTTGTAATCTTTGGCCTCTCCGTTTTCCACTTTCCAGTTTTTAAGTGTAGTGAAAAAAGTTTTATAGATTTCAAATTGACTCTTTTTTCCCATGTCCAAGATCAATGTAAAGTCCTTTATGACACCGCCTTTCCATCTTTTGGCTGTACTCAAGATATAGGTAAAGGAGTATCTTGAGTAGACCGTGGTCTCGCCGTAGACTGTATATGACTGATGTATTATATTTTTACCTTTTTTTAGTTTGACATTAAAATAATAAATCCACCCCAGAAAACTTGAAGTGTATTTATCGCTTTTTACGCGGCCAACATTTGCTACTTTAAATGGAACGCTTTTGCCGTTTGAAAATACTTGGAAACCTGTTAAATTTTCATTGGTTTTTGTACCGGTAAAATATTGTATCGCTCTTCTTTCACCTTTAAGCAGCTTCTTGTCATCATACTTCTCTTGGAAGAAATACTCTGGTTCGGTGGCATCCAGCTCATCAACTGATTCAAAACCTATGGTTGTACTTCTCTCGTCACCTTCATTAAACAAGGTATACTCTACATCTACATCAAATTTAAAGCCATCATCATTCTTTCTGATTCTTAGGATCTCTTTGTCCAGTCTGACATCCACGCTTTCCATGGGCACGAGTTGATTGCCACAAGAGTAATATTCCGAGTCATTCGCAAAAACAAAAATTGGAAATGCTAACAAAATTATAAATTTTTTCATCATTATCCTTTTGGGCGCAAAAGGGTCCTTTCTTCGAATATGTACTGCACATTATAGCGCAAAATTATCTGCCAAGATACAATCAGTCTAGCCTGCCCTAATCAATATATTATAATATAACGATATTTTTGATATTATATTATCAAATAAAAGGATGGTTTCATGAAAAAAATAACACTTATTGCTCTTTTCCTGTCAACACTGCTCTATCCAGCTCACGGTACGACAAGCAGCTCACGAACAGAAAGTTCGGTGTACATCTTGCATTCTTCAGGCACGACATTCAACCCATATCAGATATTTGTAGAGGAGATGCTGGCTGGGAGGGTACGATCATTCAAGCTCTTTGAAAAACTCAAAGATAAAGACATCCTAAGCGGTGCAGACCTCGACGCCATGTCCAATATGCTTGTTCGTCATCTTCAGACGCAGGACAGGAGCAACACCTACCTATCGGCATACCAGTATCTCGCAGAGGAGGAGGATGCGCAGTACACCCAAAAAGAGAGATTTGAGTTGGTAATGATCAGCCTTTCGGCTATGCTTATCCGCTATGATAATTACCTGTTGGCCTACAGGGGATTCAATAATACAAGGAAGCTCAGAGAGGAACTCAATGATGAGAACAGCGCCTACGGTATCCCCAAAAATATTTTGCAAAACATTGTAGACACATATCATTCGCTCAAGCAACGCCGTGACATACAGAAGATGATCACTTTTTATGATGACAACAAGGCAGATTACGATGACGTCAAGGAGGGCTTCTTTTTGTATCTGAAAGATCTTATCGAGAACAGTCCATCGTATCAACAAGGATTTGATGATACCCTGAGTAATACCTCAGGAAGCCTCGCCAGTCTTCACTATATTGTACGAGATATCGGGGATGACGTCTTGGATTTTCTGCTCAATGAGGTCAGTAAGGACTTTGGAAATACCGCCGGACTTGTCGCGACGAGAAAAGGTAAACTCTACGGAGACGATCAAGTAGCTTCCAGCGTACGCTCCACAATACTGCCTGGAGATTTTCTGCTGGAAAAAACACCTTTTAGACTGACGGATAAACTTATTCCCGGGCACTGGGGACATGCGGCAGTCTATATTGGGACAGAATCCCAACTTCAAGATCTTGGGGTCTGGGAAAGTTTGGATCAGCTCAAAAATGAGGGGGATAGATATTTCACTCAGGCGAAAATAGATGAATTTCGTCAAGATATAAAAAACGGCAAAGTGATAGATGAGGCGCTACGCGACGGTGTGCAGCTAAACACAATAGAACATTTTTTGAATATTGATGATCTTGCTATCATGCATGATGCCCATGAAACGCTGGAGGACAAAAAAGCGCGCATCATCTTGACGCTGCGACAGCTGGGCAAGGATTATGACTTCAGATTCGATGTTGAGACCAGTGTCAAGATCGTATGTTCAGAGCTGATATATGCAACCGATATTCTTCACGATTGGCCTACTGAAAACTCAGCCGGCATCCAGACAATATCTCCGGATAATGTCGCGATCAAATCCATAGGAGATAACAGCATATTCACGCTGCCGTTGCTTTACCACGACGGCCAAGAGATCGCTGCCGATCGGAAAGCCTACATGTCTGGTCTCTTGGATGGCAGTATAGAGTAGTGTATGCATTGTGGGGCGCATACGAAAGCTTCTAGCACTCCCACATCTTGTCCCTCTAAATCTGAGCCGATTTGCGACAAGCGACAAAGCAAGAAAAAAGGCCCAGATGATCGCAATCGTATCGCTTTGTTTGGCTCTGGTTTACAGAAGGAGTGAAAGAGGGAGGGATTTTGTGTTTGCCAAACCTAGGCTTGGCAAACACAAAGGATGGCTTTATTGGCAGCCTACGCATTCTGTGCTGCGGTCTTCGATTCCCTCGTCAGCTTTGGCGGCTTCGGGGGATTGGGAGCGGAGGTAGTAGGTAGATTTGAGGCCAAATTTCCATGCTTCCATGTAGATATCGTTGAGATGTTTTCCGCTGGCCTTGTCAAGTGTGATGAAGATGTTAAGACTCTGTCCCTGATCGATCCATTTCTGACGGATTGCGCCGGCACGCACCAAAAGACGCTGGTCAAGCTCATAACTCGGGGTATAAAACTGCCATGTCTCAGGTGAAAGATTGGGGACGACGACTGGGATGAGGCCAGAGAGGTTCTCTTCGTACCATTTCCGTTTGTAAACCGGCTCAATCGCCTGAGTAGTGCCCGTAAGGATCGAGATCGAGCTGGTGGGCGCAATGGCCATCAGGTAGCCATTGCGCATGCCATCAGTCTTGACCTTCTCTTTGAGGGCTTGCCAATCGTGTGTGTAACCGAAGAGGCCGCCGCGATCGACCAGCTTGCAGGCTTCTTTGTTGGCTTTGTCAATCGGGAAGATCCCTTTGGACCAGTCGGAACCTTCATAGGTAGGGTATTTGCCCTTTTCCAAGGCCAAGTCGCTGGATGACTTGATCGCATAGTAGCTGATCGACTCCATCACCTCATCAATACGACGGAAATGCTCATCACTGCCCCACATGATCTGTGATTCGGCCAGCATCTGTGCCTCACCCATGACGCCCATCCCCACTGCACGGGTTTTTTGGTTGGTTTTTTTGACTTTGGCCAGGGGGTAAAAGTTGAGATCGACAACATTATCCAACATACGGATCGCCGTCGGAACGACTCGAGCGATCTCCTCGGGCGTGTTGATCTTGGAGAGGTTGACGGATGCGAGATTGCACACTGCCGTATCGCCATCAATCTCCTCTTTGTCCACCATCCAGATCTCTTTGCCGCCCAGACTGTCAAGTGCTGTGATCTTTTTGGCCGGCTTTGTCATCCCATTGTCAACCGTCACCATCTCTTCCTCTTCAAAAGTGACAACACTCTTGTCTTCGAAAGTGATCCGAGTCTTGTAGTGATTGGGGCTGGTGTTTTGATAAATCTCGGTACAGAGATTGGAACTGCGTATCACGCCGGTGTGGCGATTGGGGTTGGCGTTGTTGGCGGCATCCTTGAAGCAGAGGAAGGGGTTGCCAGTCTCGAAATAGCTACGTAAGATCTCTTTCCAGAGCCCTTTGGCCGAGATGACTTCACGGGTAATGTCATCTCGCTGCTCGTATTCCTCATAAAGTTTGATAAACTCCTCGCCATGCACAGTGGTCAACTCATTGACTTCGTAGGGATCAAAGAGCGTCCATGTCGCGTCAGCCTCCACGCGTTGCATGAACAGATCGTTCAACCACATAGCGGGGAAGAGATCGTGCGCACGACGGCGCTCTTCGCCTGAGTTTTTCTTGAGGTCGAGGAAGTCACGGATGTCGATATGCCAAGGCTCGAGGTACACGGCGATGGCTCCCTTGCGTGTGCCGAGCTGATCGACGGCAATGGCGACGTCATTGGCGATTTTGAGGAAGGGGACGATCCCGCCCGCAGCATGCTTGTGCCCGTCGATGTATGAGCCCATGCCGCGAACCTGCATCCAGTCCCAGCCAATTCCACCACCAAATTTGCTCAGCAGTGCCATCTCTTTATAACCATCGAAAATCCCTTCGATGTTGTCCGGCGTGGATCCGATGTAGCACGAGCTAAGCTGATGGCGCGGTGTGCGTGCATTCGAAAGCGTCGGTGTGGCGACCATCACCTCAAATTTGCTGATGACATCATAAAACTTCTTTGCCCAGGTTTGCGGGTCAAATTCATTTTGCGCCAAAAACATTGCCACACCCATAAAAAGGTGTTGGGGCAACTCGATTGGTTCTCCCTCTCCGTCCTTGATCAAATAACGGTCATACAGGGTGCGAATCCCTAGATACGTAAATTGCAAATCTCGCTCAGGCTGTATGTGTGCATTGAGATCATCAAGGTCATACTGATCCTTGAGGCCCAGGAGAATGCGCCCCTCCTCTTCCCCTCGCGTGAGATAGTCACGCAAATGAATATATCCGCTAAATCCAGAGACACGATGGTATATATCGTAGAGGAACAAACGCGCTGCCACAAAGGTCCAGTTGGGGCGGTCAATGTCGATCTTGTCCACGGCGGTATTGATCAAGGTTTCCTGAATTTCTGTACTGGTAATCATGTCTCGAAAGTGCAGTTGAGCATCGACCTCAAGCTCGCTCTGGCTGACATTTTCAAGTCCGGCCGTTGCTTCTGAGGTAAATTTCTGAATCTTGGAAACGTCCAAAGCTTCAATACGTCCGTTTCGCTTTACTACTCTGATCATGCTTGTGGGCCTTTGTGTGGATTATGTTCTCGGTGATATATGCTGGGAATGTTTATGAAAACATTATGCGAAAATAGCCAACATTATACAACAAGATTCTATAGTAATTTTATGAAATTCTGTACTTTCTGTCTGGAGAAAATATTTACGGTATGTCAAAGAATATTCCAAGAAAATACGAGTGAATTCTACTCAAAATTTGCTTGGATTTGTGTTAAGGAAATTTTGCTGAAAATAGCTCTGCGACCGATGCCATCCCCCCGCGTCCATTCAATGGGAATTTAACAAAAAATCACAAAAGCCAAGTGCCGTTTAGGATCCAAAAACCCGTGCAAAAATTCTATCGACATTTTTCGTATAATAATCAAAGTTAAATGCCTCGCGAATCTGCGCTTCGCTGAGTCGCTCTCTCAGCTCCTTGTCTGCTAAAAGATATTGCAGATAGAGACTTTCTCCTTTTTCATTCAATGTTGGCTTGCCTTGCTGAATCTCTTCCCAGACCTTCATGGCGTTGCGCTGGACGATGCGGTAGGCATCCTCTCGACTGACGCCCGCCTTGGGGAGTTCGAGCAGGACACGCTGAGAAAATACCAGCCCACCTGTAAGGTTGAGGTTTTTCATCATGTTTTCTGGCATGACGGTCAGGTTGGCTATGACGTTGTTGAAACGATGCAGCATAAAATCACTTGTGATGAAGCTATCGGGCAGCCAGAAGCGCTCGGTGGAACTATGGGAAATGTCCCGCTCATGCCAGAGAGCAACGTTTTCCATGGCTGGGTTGGCATAGGCGCGAATCATTCGTGCCAAGCCGGTGATGTTTTCTGTGAGGATAGGGTTACGTTTGTGCGGCATAGCTGAAGAGCCTTTTTGGCCTTTGGCAAAATACTCTTCAGCCTCGTAGACTTCGGTTCGCTGCCAATGGCGAACTTGTACGGCGAATTTTTCTATCGTACTAGCCAACAATGCCAAGGTCGTAGCCAAACGAGCATAACGGTCTCTTTGGATCACTTGGTTGCTTACAGGGGCTGGCTTGAGTCCCAGCTCTTCCATGGCGTACTCTTCAAGCTCCAGCGGAGCATGGGCGAAGTTGCCCATCGCGCCACTGATCTGGCCCACCGATATGACATCCAGTGTTTGTTTGAGGTTTTCAAGATGGCGACCCATCTCATCATACCAGACAGCCAACACAAGACCGAAGGTGATCGGCTCACCATGTATCCCATGACTGCGTCCGACCATCAGGGTCATCTTGTGCTCTTCTGCTCGCTTTTTGATGGACTCCATGACCATTTTGACATCGGAGATTATGATCTCTGTCGAACGCTTCATTTGCAGGGCAACCGCCGTGTCAACTGTATCCGAACTGGTCATCCCGTAGTGAAACCACCGGCTCTCTTCTCCCAATGTCTCCGAGACCGATGTGGTAAATGCGATCAGGTCGTGCCGTGTCACCGCTTCGATTTCGTCGATTCGCTCGACACGAAAGCCGGCATGCTCTACAATCTTTTGAGCATCTTCATCGGGGATCAGCCCCAGCCTATTCCATGCCTTGACAACAGCGATCTCTACATCAAGCCAAGCCTGGTATTTGGCTTGCATGGTCCAGTGATCGCTCATTTCCTTGCGTGCATATCGTTCTACCATTCCTCTGCCTTTAACTCTAAAATGGCTATTATTCTACAAAAAGAGCGGTTAAGGGGCGGTGAAGTGCCATTTGTCAAAGAATCATTTATGCTCGAAGAAGAGCTTCCGGGGTTTGTCTTTATCATGCGCCATTTTGGCATGAGTCAGGGTGAAGCACAACGCGTAATCGACCGAGGCCGACTGCTCATCGATGATCAGCCCATGACCGACAAGTCTGCCCGCATCAAAGGTGAAGTGCAGGTCGTCCATTTTCGTGCGCAGCCGCAGGACAATGCCCCGTTTTTCGTCACACAGGATTTCCTCGTCCTTGACAAGCCCAGTGGCCTACTCGTCCATCCCAACAAAACACAGGCACCGTATACGCTTCTCGATGAGATTCGCGCCCATTCGGGTCAACACGCCAATGCTGTCCATCGTATTGATCAGGAAACATCCGGTCTGATACTCGCCAGTCGCCACAAAAAAGCAGAAGCTTTTCTCAAGGGTGCCTTTGAGCGCAAAGTGATACACAAAAGCTATCTGGCCTGGGTCGACGGGAGAATTGAGGATGACTTTAAGGTGGATGCCCCCATTCGCATCAATCCCGACTATAGCCAAACCAAGCATAAAGTTTTTGTCGATTTCGACAAAGGAAAAGCCTCAAAAACACTTTTTGAAGTCTTGGAATATGATGCAAGATACGACGCTACGCTCTTGCGCTGTCTTCCCCTTACTGGCCGCACGCATCAAATTCGCATACATTTGTTTCACGTGAAACACCCCATTCTTGGCGACCCGATCTACGGTACGACATTTACTGTGACGAGTGATTACCTTGAGGGAAGGTTGACGGCAGCAGAGCGCCTCGAACAAACGGGTGCATCACGGTTGATGCTACACGCACAGACGCTTTCGTTTAGATACGGCAATGAATATTTTGTCGAGAGTCCGTTTGATTTTGGAGGAATCAAGGACGCGCTTGCCCAAGATCGAAAAGAGAGGCACTATAAGATCTTCTGCGATTAGCCCTCGGACTGCTTATCGCTCACTCTTCTCTTCGCTTCGTATCACAATAATGATACCCACTACCCCTACAATTACCACGCCGGCAATCAAGCTGTATTGAAATATATCCAGTGCTGTCATTTGTTTGTCTCCTGATTTTGTTCTCGTAGTTGACCGCAAGCAGCCGAGATATCCAAACCCTTGGATTCACGTATCGTACAATGCAGCCCCCGCTGGGTCAAATACTCCTGAAAAGCCAACATGTCCTCTACTTCCGGACGTTCAAACTCCGTCCCGCCATACGGGTTGAAATAGATTAAGTTGACCTTCGCTTTGATGCCGTTGAGGAGTTTGATCAATTTTTTAGCTGCATCCAGTCCATCATTGACATTTTTGATCACAAGATATTCAAACATTACGCGCTTGCGCGCATTGACCGGAAAGAGCTTGACGGCATCCATGATGGACTGGATATTGTAAGCCTTGTTGATCGGCATAAGCTGCTCGCGTAGGTCGTCATCCACGGCATGCAAAGAGATGGCGAGATTGACACCGAGATCAAGTTTGCCAAGTTTTAGTATCTTTGCGCTCAGTCCGGAGGTGGAAACCGTCTGGCGATGTGGCGCGATGGCTAGTCCGTCAAGATCTGAAAATATCCGGATGGACTTGACGACATTATCTAGGTTGTCAAGTGGTTCCCCCATGCCCATATAGACCAAATTGACTCGATGGTTGGAGGGGATGTTATTGTCCTTTTTGATCGCCAAAACCTGTGCGACAATTTCTCCAGCAGAGAGATCACGCATAAATCCTCCTTTGGCCGTCAAACAAAAAGCGCAGCCAACCTTGCAACCAACTTGCGATGAGATACATATTGTAAACCGAGGGTGATGCTTCAGGCCTCCATCTTCGTGGTATTGCGCTTCTCGCATCAACAGCAGCACCACTTCGACCGTATGGCCATCATGAAGCTCAAAAAGGTACTTGATGCTTCCATCCTGGCTCACTTGTTTTGTCAACAGCCTAAGAGGGCAGAGTGTAAACTCCTCTTCCAATTCTGAGCGCATGGTTTTTGGTAAGTTTTTCATCTCATCAAATCCATCGGCATATTTCTGATAGATCCAGTTGTAGAGTTGCTTAGCACGAAAGGACGGCTTGATCTGTCGAGAAAGCTCCTCTTTGCTGTAGTCCATAATGGATGTTTTATGCATCGTTATTCCTTATGTAGTCTGTCAACTTCGTGATTGCTTTTTTGTGATTGTTCGCAAAAGTCTCATGGGCTTTTTCGTTGCAGTAATTGGTCACGATAAAGAAACCTTTTGCTGGGATAGAAAAGCGAGCCGCTACCTTGAGCACAGCATAAAACTCCATATTCTCCAAATCGACACCTTGATCAATGTACTGCTGAGCGGAGGCCTCGTTTATCGTAATATAATTGGATGTATTGACGATTGTTTCACGTGAAACGTTACCACATGTCGATATGATATTTTCAATCGGAGTATACGTTTTCTGGTCATGAAAACCATTTTCTATATTACATGCCGTGCATGATTCTATAATATCAAAAACATTTTTTTTTCCATAACTTCCTGCGGTACCCACAAAGGTAATGGACGTTGGACGATCTTCTAGACAAAGGCGTGTCAGGTTGATCGCGGCATCCACCATACCGATACCGATAGGGGTCGCAAAGTCAAACTGCTCCGAATCACCAGCGCATACAAACATCAGATACGTACCGGGATGTTGCGTTCATGCAGATAGTGTTTGAGGTCCATAATATCAATTTCACGGAAATGAAATATTGAAGCAGCCAATGCGGCATCTGCATGACCCAAAGTAAAAGATTCCTCTATATGTTTCATTGTACCTGCGCCCCCACTGGCAATGATCGGGACAGGAGCAACATCCCCAATGCGCCGATTGAGCTCATTGTCAAACCCCGCCTTGGTGCCATCTGCATCCATGGAGGTCACCAGAAGCTCTCCGGCTCCACGATCGTATGCTTCACGTGCCCAATCAATCGCATCAATTCCTGTATCATTGCGGCCTCCATGGGTAAAAATATGCCATCGATTCTCCCCTACCCGCTTGGCATCGATCGCGACCACGATGCATTGCGAACCAAAACGCTTGGCACCCTCCGTGATAAATTCCGGTCGCTTGATCGCCGCAGAATTGATGCTGACTTTGTCGCATCCCGCATCCAGCAGATTGTAGATATCCCCCAGCTGGCGAATCCCACCTCCGACCGTCAGGGGTATAAACACCTCTTTGGCCACCTGGCGCACTACGTCAACAATCGTCTCGCGGCCCTCATGACTGGCTCCAATATCAAGAAAAGTGATCTCGTCGGCTCCTTCTTCGTTGTAGCGCTTGGCCACCTCTATCGGGTCACCTGCATCACGCAAGCCGATAAAATTGACCCCCTTGACTACTCGACCGTTGTCCACATCCAAACATGGTATAATACGTTTCGCAAAATAATCCATCACCATCCAATCATACTGGGTTCTTGGGGCGGATTATAGCCAAAAATAGATAATCCTTAAGGGTGACTCGATCCGCCCTTAAGAAAAAAAGAGTATAATGAAAAGCAATATTGACGCGGCAGAAATAGCCAGCAAGCGTTTTGGTCAGAATTTTTTGAAAGACCATTCCTACGTTGATCAAATCATCCAAGCGATGCCCGAGGATCATCTGCCTATCGCAGAAATCGGGCCTGGCTTAGGTGATTTAACTGCTGCACTCATTCGAGTTCGGCATGTCA
>CAZCAZ010000003.1:0-29707 GCA_964496735.1 uncultured Nitratifractor sp.
GAGGAAAAGTTTTTTAGGCATAAAAGAAGTGCTGTGTTGTTCTACTGGACAATGTGCACTTCATAAAGAAATTCACCTTCAGCCGGCCCATATTTGATCTCACGCATATAAACATTGAATGCACGCTCTTCAAAATAGTCCATCAATGCCATGATTTCTTTGTGGGAGTTGTCTTTGTCAAAATAGTAAATCGACTGTTGGTCGAGTTGCTCTTCAATTTTGCCCAATTCAATTGTTTTGGGTTTTGCCTTGAGCGTGGTTCTGGCTAATTTTAATTTCATATCCGTTTGTCCTTATGTCCGTACATGTCTGTATTATTTGGATGGATTATACTTTATTTTGAGTAAAGGGAGCTTTAGATATAATGATCGCCTACAAAAAATAAGAAATCCCAGCTGATGTGTTACTGTTAGGTTCATTGCGCATCGCAAATGTGACAATTAAAGGAAAATCATGGAAAAGATTCTTGACATTATAGAGGCTATGGCACACGAAAAAAATATTTCTGAAGAAAATGCCATTGAGGCGTTCAAAGAAGCGGTCATCAAAACAGCCCAGCGCCTCACCTCACAAGAAAGTACTTTCGAGGTACAAATAGATCGAGATACCAGCACATACCATGTCCAAAAAGTCATCACAGTTGTCGCCAACGATGATGAACGACTCGAAGAAGAAAGTGACAGCTTCATGGCCCTCGAAGAAGCCATGGATTATGGTGATGATATTGAAATCGGCGATCAACTTCGAAGTGACTTTGTTCTCGAAGATTACGGACGCACGGCAGCTGCTAACTTATTTAGGGAATTGGAATATCATATTCAGCGTCATGTCGAACAAGATATGTTCGAACGCTACAAATCCAAAGTCGGTACCATTATTATCGGTACCGTGTCACGTGTTGATGGTGACGGCAACACTTACACTGAAATCGGCGAACTCAAAGGGGTACTCTCGCAACGCAACAGGATCAAAGGAGAGAGCTTCAAGGTCGGTGATACGATCAAGGCGCTACTTCGTTTTGTCAACGTAGACCCCAAGTACGGTATGTTTCTTGAGCTCAGCCGTACGGCACCAAAATTTCTCGAACAACTGCTTGAAAAAGAGGTGCCCGAGATACAGGACGGTGCCGTTGAAGTCCTTTCTACCTCCCGCATTCCAGGCGAACGCGCCAAAGTCGCTCTCAAAGCCGACCGCCCCGATGTCGATCCCATCGGAGCTACTGTCGGCCAACGTGGGGTACGGATCAATGCCGTTTCTGATGAGCTGGATGGAGAAAACATCGATTGCATCGAATACTCACCTATTCCAGAAATCTATATCACGCGCTCCCTCTCGCCAGCGATCGTCCAAAATGTCAACGTCATCGACCGCGGCACCAGTGAACAAAAGGCGATCGTAGATATCACCTCCGACCAAAAAGCCAAAGCCATTGGAAAAAGTGGGATCAATATCCGCCTAGCCTCTATGTTGACCGGTTATCAAATTGAACTAAATGAGGTCGAGGGAATTGTGGATCGTACTGGCGAAAGCAACAACGGAGGAGAAATCGAAAAGACCACCGATACCTCAGCGCTGGAAGGGCTGTTCAAGTAAAAAGCTCTTAGGGGACACGCCGGTGCAGCAGCACCTGCACCCTAGACTCGAGTCATCATCTCAAAAAAGGAATCCACTTCCAAGGATGCCCCGCCCACCAATACACCATCAACATTTTCTACTGCGGCAATCTCCTCGATATTGGCTGCCTTGACACTGCCGCCATACAGAAGCGGGGCTTTGATGTACTGGCGCAGCATCTTGTGAGTCGATGCAATCTCCTCTCGGGAGGCTGTCCGCCCCGTTCCAATAGCCCAGATGGGCTCATAAGCGACAACAAGACGTCCATAATGGATATCAATCCCTTCCAATTGCTCCAGCACATAGGCTTCAACCGCCGCATCCCCTGCTTCTCGTACTTCGATTGGCTCCCCAATGCAGTAGATGATTTCATAATTTCGCTCTTTGAAAAAAGTGTATTTCTCTGCTGTATCTTCCTGCGACTCTCCCAAGATCATCCGGCGTTCACTATGTCCAATCAGCAATGTCGTGATCCCAAATTCATCTAGCTGCTCCATGCCCACCTCGCCCGTGTAGGCTCCTTGCATTGCCGGGTAGGCATTTTGTGCTCCGATTGTGATAGGGCGATGATGCCCCATGAGAGCTGATGCAGGCGGAAACACATACACATCATGCTTGACACCGTTTTGGACGATTCTCTCACGGAGATCGTGAACATAATTGTAGGTCGAAACCCGTGTATGGTTCATTTTGAAATTGGCTGCAAAAATCATTTGTTCTCCTTGGATGGACAGACCAGTGCATCAATCCCCGGCAAGGTTTCTCCTTCCAGAAGTTTGAGGCTTGCTCCTCCTCCTGTGCTTACAAAGGTCATCTCATCAACATCATCCGCACGCTGAGCCACATCAGCCGTATCACCACCTCCGACGACCGTTGTCGCGTGTGTTTCGGCAATATAGTGAGACATCTTGATCGACCCTTTGGCAAATTTGTCCATCTCATAGACGCCCATAGGGCCATTCCAGATAATCGTCTGCGCATCATTAAGTGCTTCACGAAACAACCGAGTCGAAGCCGGCCCGATATCGAGCCCCATCCAACCTACGGGAATCTCCTGCGTCGGCAAAAATTTTGTCGTCGCATTCTCGTCAAACTCTGGAGCCACAACAACATCCACCGGCAGATAAAATTTAACTTTTTGCGCATGCGCTTTGGCCATAACTCTCTTGGCTTCTTCCAGCAGGTCATCCTCAACAAGCGAATTGCCGATCTCATAGCCCTGTGCTTTGAGAAATGTAAAGGCCATCCCGCCGCCAATTATTATCTTGTCCACTCGATCAATCAGTCGGTTAAGGGCTTCAAGTTTTCCAGAGACCTTGCTTCCGCCCACCACAGCCACAAAAGGACGCATGGGCTTGTTGAGTACTTTACTGAAAAAGTTAACCTCTTTGGCCAGCAGAAAGCCTGCAGCACGATGCTCACAGTCAAAATATTGCGTGATCGCATGAATGGAGGCGTGCTTGCGGTGACACGCTCCAAATGCATCATTAACATAGACATCCACGTGATCGGCAATTGCCTTGGCAAAAGCCGGATCGTTGCTTGTCTCTCGTGCGTCAAAGCGGAGGTTTTCCATGAGCAATACATCACCCGGCTCCATATTGGCGGCTAATTCTTCCATGCGCGAACTGACCACTTCGCCACTTTTGGAATCATCGAAAAAGAGATTATTTTTAATCTTTAACAGGACGTCTAATCGCTTGTATACATCGTACAGTGAGTATTTCTCTTCATATTGTCCTGCTTCGGGACGCTCATAATGTGATCCAAGAATCACCTTGCAATCACGATCGATACAGTAGCGGATTGTCTGAAGCGCCGCTCGAATTCGGCGGTCATCAGTGATGTTGCCAAATTCATCCTTGGGGACGTTAAAATCGCAACGAATAAAAACGGTTTTCCCGTCGACGTCAATATCTCGAAGTGTTTTCAAACTCTATCCTTATTGATTATGCTAGAATGTCATACGATTTTACATGATTAGAGGTTATCGCTTGATTAACACAAAGGTTGAGAATACAAAATGCGGAGCAGTGTGGTATGGGGGAACATTTGACCCGCCTCACTCAGGACATCAGAAAATCATCCGATATTTGGCCGACTTGCCTAATGTGCAGACCGTGATCGTCACGCCAGCGTACCTTAGCCCATTCAAGCAGGACTCTCTCGCATCACCCGAACAGCGTCTTGCCTGGATGCATCGACTCTTTGATGGCCCCAATATCATGATCGATGACAGTGAGTGCATGCTGGTCGTAGTGTTTATACAGAAGAAACAATACAACGCCTCCAAATCGACTATCCCTTGTCGTGCATCGCGATTGGATCAGACAATTTGGAACGCATAGAGCAGTGGCACAATTTTGCTTGGCTCAACCATCACATGACTTGGCTGGTCTTTGAGCGCGAAGGTTACGACAGTGGCTACGAAAAATTGCGTCAATACCATCGCATCCCATTGGATGCACCCATTAGCTCTAGCAAGATCCGTCAGCATCAGGACACGACCGACATCGATCCTCGGATCGCTCAAGATGTCAAACATATATTAACCAAAGGAAAGAAATGACCCTCCAAGAACGCATTGACTTTATCGTCAACCTCCTTGATACAAAAAAAGCCGAAGAGATCGAGGTATTTAACCTCACCGATACAGACTACATCGCTCACGCCGTGGTTTTGGCCAACTCTCGGGGAGGGAAGCACACCCTCGCCCTACTCGATATCCTGAAAAACGATCTCAAGCCTACCGGAGAAGAGTTTCTTCACACAGATGAGACGGATGATTGGGTCGTTGCTGACCTAGGTGACATCATCATCCACATCATGACCCCAGCGTATCGACAACGTTATTCTTTGGAAGAGTTTTTGGGAGAATTAAAACGTGGGGAACTTTCCTAGATACAGAACAAGCAGCCAGGAACCCACGCAGAGTGGGCCACTTGCCCATGAAAAATGAACATTCTCATTCAGCCATACCGTGCCCCCTCCAAAAAATTCAATCCCAAAAAGGCCAACACTGTCACAATTGGCAATATCAACATCCACCACAGGTATTTTCCCCATAACAGGTAATAGATCAAGGCTCCCCCAAGAGAGGAGAACCAAAAGGTAATGCAGTGCAAAAAGTGGAAGTATTGGACGCAGGGTGATACCTACTGTTGCCATCGACGCAATCCAGGCAAACGTGCCCGAGGCAATCAGGCTTTTACGTAGATCGCGCTTGCGATAATACTCCAAACCAACAAGAAGCAGCGTCCCTGCCAACCAGATAATGATTTTTCCTTTCATGGCAGTTCTTCTTTTATGGACAAAGAGAGATTAAAGACGATCCAATACACGAATGCCCAACAATGCCAATCCTGCCTCAATCGTCTCTGCTGTCAACATGGATAATTGCAAGCGACTCTGTCGCGTGTGCTCTTCTATTTCCTCTTTCAAGATAGGGCTCGTCTCATAAAATTTCATGAAAAGCGTTGCCAGTTCATACAGATAGGTAGTGATATAATGCGGCAGAGACTCAGAAGCAGCCTTCTGAAGCATGTTCTCATACTGGAGAAGCTTGAGTGCCAGAGAGCGTTCTGCATCATTAGCCAAGACAATTTTACCCGTCACCTCTCCATCAAATTTGCGAAGAATTGACTGGATTCGTGCATAGGCATATTGCAGATACAGAGAAGTGTTTCCTTCAAAACTCAGCATCCTATCCCAATCGAAGATATAATTAGAATCCCGATGAATCGAAAGATCAGCGTATTTGACCGCACCGATCCCGACAATGCGGGCAATGCGGTCGAGCTCAGCTTCATCATACTGATCCCGCTGAGTGATCGCCTCACGTGCACGCACAACCGCTTCATCAAGCAGATCAATCAGCTTGATTGTTCCACCATCACGGGTCT
Organism: uncultured Nitratifractor sp.; assembly: GCA_964496735.1. Lineage (GTDB taxonomy): Bacteria > Campylobacterota > Campylobacteria > Campylobacterales > Sulfurovaceae > S017-3. Next base: position 5,517 of record CAZCAZ010000003.1, read on the forward strand.
TAAACGGTTTACCATCCTTGCCTAGCATCATCCCAAATGAGACATGCTCCATTCTAGTATCCGGCTGGGCAAATCCCGCCCGTCGTGCTATCGCAAACAACTGACGAAAGTGTCCCGCCTGCCGTGCATCAACGACATAGCTGATCCGATCGGCTCCAAGATCCCGAACCCGATGACGGATTGCCGCCAAGTCGGTTGTGGCATAAAGATATCCACCATCACTTTTTTGCACGATAAAAGGCGGGGCATCTTCTTCGAGAAAAACGCACTGTGCGCCATCACTTAGGGTCAAAATCTTCTGCTTGTCAAGTTCAGCAACCACATCGGCAAGCTCATCATTGTAGCTGCTCTCGGCTCGTACATCATCGCGGGTCAGGTTGACACCCAGCTTGCCATATACCTCTTCACAATGCCCGAGTGATTTATCAATAAAATTCTCCCATAGTTGCCGACAATGGGCATCACCGCCCTGTAGCTTGACAACATAATCCCGTGACTTGTCTGCAAAATCTGCATCCGCATCAAACCGACCTTTGGCATCTTTATAGAACTGCTCCAAATCACTCAGACTGCCGCTGCCGTCCTCTCCCATCTCTTCAAGGTAGGCGATCAGCATCCCAAACTGCGTCCCCCAGTCTCCGATATGATTTTGACGAATCACCTCATCCCCAAGAAAAGCAAAAAGGCTGGCCAGTGTATCGCCAATAATAGATGATCGCAGGTGTCCAACGTGCATTTGTTTGGCCATGTTGGGGCTGGAGTAGTCGACGACCACTTTGGATGGCAGCAATGCCACCTCGACCCCGAGACGCTCATCTCCCACCAGTTGCTGCGCATGCAAAGCTATCCAGTCGGTATCGAGCCAGATATTGATAAATCCAGGTCCTGCCACTTCGACTTTGGCCAGTATCCCATCGGTGGCAATATGTGCCGCGACTTCGGAGGCTATCTCACGCGGATTGCGCTTCAGTTGTTTGGCCAGCGCCATGATGCCGTTGTATTGATAATCACCAAATTCTGGCTTGCTTGCGTCACTGACAGCCACAAGACTCACGTCGATATTCGCTTGTTTTAATGCGTCTTTTATGACGTGGTTGATCTGTTCTTTTAGTTTCATTGGGTCACTTTTGTTGAGATAGGAAATGCCCCGAAGGGCGAAGAGGTCTCCTCGTCATGCGAGGAAAAGGTTATGCTTTGCTTGCTTCTTTTGCTTCGTCTGCCACGCTCTCTGCCTTGGCCTCGATCTCTTTGGCTTTTTCTGCAACCGGCTCATCGTCGTCATTGACCGCTTTCTTAAAATCCTTAATTCCTTTGCCTAGCCCTTTGGCCAATTCGGGAATCTTTTTCCCTCCAAAAAGCAACAGCACGACTCCAACAATAAGAATCAACTCCCATCCGCCTGGAATACCACCCATGTTCTATCCTTTTTCCCTCATTCGAGGAGAATTGTTATTTGATGGAGTTATTATACTCGAAATAGTTTAAAGCGGTGCCGTCAACCAACGCTTGACGAGCAATCGCCGCTCTTCTTTGTTGGGCTTAAGGCGCGCTGTTTGTGCCAAGGCGACAAATGCCTCAGCAGCAGCATCAATGTCATCGTTGATAATCACATAGTCAAACTCATGGATCGCTTGAATTTCTTCCTTGGCATTATGAAGACGTTGAGCAATCACCGTATCATTGTCCGTCGAACGACTCCGAAGCCGATGCTCCAACTCTGCCAGAGAGGGAGGAGTAATAAAGGCAGATGTGATACGATCACCCATCAGGTTGCGCGCCAAGCGATGCCCCTGCACATCGATATCAAATATCACCAGTTTTCCTTCGTCAAGTGCTGCATGAACCGGCTTGAGTGATGTGCCGTAATAGTTGCCATGCACTTCGGCATATTCGAGGAAATCCCCTGCTTCGATCCCTGCTTCAAACGCTTCGCGAGTGATAAAATGATATTCCACTCCATCTTGTTCCCCTTCACGAGGTGCGCGCGTCGTCGAAGAGATGGAAAAATAATATGAGCCAATTCGAGAGCCCGCCCGAGAAATAATCGTACTTTTGCCTGCACCACTAGGGCCTGATAGGATCAAAATGGCTCCGCTCACGACTTCTCTCCTGCAAACGTAATCTCTATGCGTACCGTTGCGCCTTTGAGCAGCTTGCGTATCTTGCGTGGGCGCATGGTGCGCAACGCTTCGATGAGTGCAGCCTGCTGATCCCCTTCAACTGAGGCCTCACGCTCCTGCAAGACCTTCTCGGCCAGCTCTTCCTCGTGGACTATCTCCAGCCCGTCTTCTTCGAGAAGTGCTTTGATGATTTCGATTTCATCGAGATTGAGTACTTCGGTTTCTGCCTTATATGTATGCTTGTGTTCCCGTTTCTTTTTCTTTTTTTTCTTCTTGCGTCCCGTGTTCTCTTTGTTGGGTGCCAAGCTGGGCTTGTCGTCTGTTTCCCTTTCCGTTGCGGTTGAAGGCGCCATCTCAATGCACTGTTGAATAATCTCTTGTATTTCATTCGGAAGAAAGGGCTTATCCACCTGACCATCCACCTGCTCATCTCGCGGATCAGAAGCACGGCCCAGTAACCATACTTTTGCGATACCCGACTCCCGTATTTGTGCAATGCTTTTTTGGTAGTGAGGCAGCGCATTGTCGATGAAGGTCAAAGCATATTTTGATCCTTTTTCGGCTTTAAGTTCAGAGGCAACATCCAGTTGAACCTGCTCCATATCCTGCAGCGCCAAGGAAAAGATTTTTTGGATGGTATGATTTTGGGATAACAGAAGTACGTTCATGCCTTATGCTCGCTTACAATATTTTATTTGAGAAATTATAGCAAATTTTTGATAGTGTGGTTGTTAAAAGGAGATGGTACACTCTACAGGATTCGAACCTGTGGCCTTCGGTACCGCAAACCGATGCTCTATCCAGCTGAGCTAAGAGTGCACATTAAAAGCGGAGTCGAATAGTAGCCAAAAGCTACTTAAAAATATCTAAATCCTACAGTTGCCACTCGATGGGTGTTTGACCAATTTTTTTCAGATACTCATTGATCTGCGAAAAAGGTCGGCTGCCCCAGAAACCTCGATAGGCAGAGAGGGGTGAGGGGTGAGCTGAGACCAGAACTTTGTGTCGTTCTCGATCGATCGTTGCACCTTTTTTTTGTGCATGCGCACCCCAGAGGAGAAATACTACTCCCTCACGTTGACGATTTATGATCTCGATCACCGTATCAGTAAAACGCTCCCATCCCCGACCTTTGTGCCCGTTGCTCTGTCCTGATTCAACGGTCAGAATAGTATTCAGCATTAGGACACCTTGCTGTGCCCACGGCAAAAGAAATCCAGTATGAAAATTATCAATTCCACAGTCTTCCCGTAGTTCCTTGTAGATATTGATCAGGGATTTGGGAAGCGGTGTGACTTCGGGGCAGACCGAAAAGCACAGGCCGTGTGCATGACCGGTGGTTGGATAGGGATCTTGCCCAAGGATGACGACTTTGATTTCTGATAATGGCGTACTATTGAATGCCTCGAACCAATGTGGCTGTGCTGGAAGAATCGTTGCACCCAAGGCGATTTGTTTATTGAGAAAATGGTTCAATTCCTGCATATATGGCTGATTGAACTCATCCTGAAGTGCTGCAAGCCACTGAGGCTCATGAAGCAATGAGGATAAGGTCATCATCACACCATGTCTAGTGCTATCAAAAAGAAGAACACAAACCCCAGGTAGCCATTGACCGTAAAAAATGCTTTGTCAATCTTGCTAAAGTCTTTATTGACAAGGTAGTGCTCATATGCAAGCATGGCGGCCGAAACGATCACCGCCAGATATCCAAATACTGCCAAGCCAGCCGAGGCGACAAACATCCACCACAAAAGGATGGTCAATAGATGAAAGAGCTGTGCGATGCGCATGGTTTTGTCTGCCCCAAAGCGTGAGGGAATTGAGTGGAGACCGTGTGCCTTGTCAAAGTCCATGTCCTGTAGACTATAGAGCAGATCAAATCCCGCCACCCAGAACATCACTCCAAGAGCCAGCCAGAGTGACCAGAGGGTCACTGCATTGTCCACTGCAACCACTCCAGCAATAGGCGCCAGCCCCAATGAGACACCAAGGATCAAATGCGCCGCCGAGCTAAAACGCTTAAAAAAGGTATAAGCCCCCAGCACCATAAGGATCGGAACAGCCAATACAAAAGCCAGCGAATTGATCACATACGCCACGGCGATAAAGACCGCGGCATTGAGTGTAATAAACACAAGCATCTGGCGTGTGGATACCCGTCCGTCTACTGAGGGTCTCCCTGCTGTTCGAGGGTTGAGCGCATCAATGTCTCGATCGAGATAACGGTTGACTCCCATGGCAAAATTGCGAGCACTCACTGCGGCCAACAAGCCCAAAAAGAGCAAACGCCACCCAAACCACCCCTGTGCCGCCACCACCATCGCTACAAAGATAAATGGCAAGGAAAAAATCGAATGCTGAAACATCACCAGTTCAGAAAAATCTCCAAGTCTCTTGCGCCAGTTGGCCTCGTTTCTTGTCATATCTCCCTTGTCACCCATCATCTGGCCCTTGCGATTCACGGGTGAGGTATTCGCAGCGTTGAATTAAGCGACCAGGCAACTATGGCAACCAGAAGTGCAATGGTGTATCCACTGTCAATAATCCCATAGGAAACCATCAGATAAACGACCCACAAGAGGATAGCGCCCAGAGGCGTCGGGACACCTTCAAAGTATTTTGCGACCTCTCCCGCATCAACCTTGAGGTTGAACTCTACAAGACGACGCAGACCGGCAATAATGTAGCCAATAAAAATAACTCCAAGTAGTAGTTTGGGAAATCCATCTACATGTGCATAGTGTGCTGTTGCATAAAAGAGCAGAAATGCCGGCATGATCACAAACGAAAGAAAATCGGCAAAGCTGTCTAGCTGCACACCAAACTCCGTGGATAGACTGTATTTCCGAGCAACTTTTCCATCGGCTATGTCCAGTCCGCCGGCAATCCATGCCAAGATAATTGCAGGTAAAAATAGGTTTTGCTGGATCAGATACATCGCGGTAACCCCACAAGCAATGTTGCCAAATGTGATTAGATTGGCTGCATTAAAACGATTGTCTTTATCGAGTAGTTTCATTATCTTCCTTCAGATACCGCATACAATGCTTGTGCCATCGCATGTATTTGGTTGCGCTTGGGCAATGCGGTTGTCTTTTAGTTTCTGAAGTATTTTATCCAAAATGCACTTATCCCTTATGGAAATATTTCTTTTAGTGTTTGTATCAAATTTGTACGCTATTTTTGGTATGATTAGCGTTATGAAACCTTTGTCTCAAATCGCCTTTATTGGTCCGACAGCATCAGGGAAGACATCCCTCAGTATCCAATATGCCCTAAAACATAACGGCATAATCCTCTCGTTGGATTCCCTTGCGCTTTATCAAGATATAGATATTGCTTCAGCCAAGCCCACTGTTCATGAGCGCCAAGGTATTCCACATTTTGGTATCGACCTTATCCGGCCAGATGTCCTGTTTGATGTAACACAATTTATCCGTCTTTATCAGCAAGCTTTCGAGCAATCGTTGCAGGAGAAGCGACCTTTGGTCATTGTCGGTGGAACAGGTTTTTATCTCAAAATGCTGCTTGAAGGAATCAGCCCTCTGCCTCCTTTGACGCAAGAAGCTCATAATCGCACCCGGGATAGTATGCGAGATCTTACTGAGGCGTACCGTCTTCTTGTTGCTGTCGATCCCCACTGGGCGCAAACTCTGCATCCTTCAGACTCGTATCGTATTGAAAAAGCCTTGCTTGTATATTTTGCTTCCGGCATGGCTCCATCACTGTACTATCGCAATCATCCTCCTCAACCTACTATTACACAGCCCCTTCCAATCTATGAGATTTCGACACCTCGCCCAGAGCTACGTGAGCGTATTGCTCTTCGTACCGATGCCATGCTTCATGCTGGTCTAATCGACGAGGTGTGTTTTCTCGAGAAGCGCTACACGCGTGCGCCTAACCCCATGAAATCCATTGGGATCAAAGAGGCACTCGCATACCTTGACGCTCACTATGACTATTCGGGCATGCGCAACGCGATTATCACGCACACAGCTCAGCTAGCCAAACGGCAAGTTACGTTCAATAAAAGTCAGTTTCCTGATGCTATTAGGGGGACGGCAGGGGAGCTGGAGAGCAAGCTCTTCAGCTAAGGAGAATCGGGCACAGGAAGGCTCACCACACAAGCCTCCTTGTTTGATCACTAGCTACTTGCGCTAATCAAACTGGTAACATAATTCATCAGAGGCTGGACATAGAAAAGTGCCATTACTGTCGAGAATACAGCAATGCCAATCACGATTTCCAGGGCCAATGAACGGTTGGTATACACAGTCACTGAGCCTTCCGGTGCCGGCATCAAGAACATGTAAACGATCAGTTTCAAATAATAATAGGCAGCAATAGCGCTATTGAGCGCCATAATGATTGCCAATGGAATGTATCCAGCATCTACCGTTGCGCTGATCACGTATACCTTACCCCAAAAGAGGCTAAATGGAGGCACACCGGCCAACGAAAGCATAAAAATACCCATGATCACTGCTGCAACCGGTTCAATATGGATCATGCCTGCAAACTTGACATAGGGGTGATGAAAGCGTGTATCGTGTGTTTTGTCCTTGTGGCGACTGATCCACAGCAGAGTAAAGGCTCCAAGGTTGGTAAAGAGAAACAGGCCATAGTAGAGGAAAATACTGCTGTCAGCTTTTATGGTGTGCAAGGCAATGGCTGCCATGACAAACCCAGCATGAGAGATCGAACTGTAGGCCAGCATTCGTTTGACATCTTTTTGTACCAGTGCCATCATATTTGAAAGCGTCATTGTTACGACCGCCAAGACGATCACAACATTGCGTATTAGTTCAATGCCAAGGTCAATATACATACCCAGTACGCGAATCGCCACGACCATCATGGCAATTTTGGGGACGATCGACATGTAGCCAGCCATGGGAGCACTGGCTCCTTCATAGACATCCGGTGTCCAAGTATGGAATGGAAACAATGAAACTTTAAACCCGATCGCTACCAGCAGCATCATGGCCCCGCCAATGACAGTCACCATCAAGCCTGTTTCACCCATTCGCCCCCGTAGCACTTCTTGTACGATAGAGAGTTCGACGGAGCCTGTCACCGCATAGATGGCAGCCGAGCCCATCACAAAAAATCCTGCAGCAAGTGCGCCCATCGTAAAGTACTTGATAGCTGCCTCGTGTGAACCCACTGTGTTGTGCATGGCAATCAATGTATACAACGCCAACGAAGCCGTCTCTAGTCCGACAAAGATCATCATCAAGTTGTCACTAGCTACCATAAACTGAAAGCCTGCAATCATGAAGAGGAAGAGCGCAAAAAATTCAGGATATGAAAATTCATGGAAGCGTTTGGATGTCAAAGAGAGAGGAATAAACAACATAGAAGCTACCAAAATCAGTACCTCACCGAGTATAGATACTCCATCAATCAATACAAGATCAAAAAAGCCCCGCTCGTTTAGGTTTAAGCCCACTGTAGCACCCAAATCTATAAAGAGAACCAAGATAGTCAAGATAACATAGATCGTTTTATCAAGATCTTTTTTGGCTAGATCGATGATCAGGATACCCAGTGCACCGGCAATAGCAACAAGCATGGGAGAGAGAGTGCTGAAATTCAACGATGCCAGATCCACGGAAATAGGCGCTAACATTACTGTGCCTCCTTTGTTCTTTTGCTCACGACAATGGTTTGTTTTGCCTCAGGTGTCTCAGCTCTGTCATGCATTTTCTGCACCAAAGCCTTGACACTGTTGTCAATGGGACCCAAAACAGGTTTGGGGTAGACGCCCAGCCATATGACAATAGCCACAAGCGGTACCAAGGCTGTAAGTTCTTTGGCATCAAGATCTTTGAGTACCTTGTTGGCTTCATGGGTAATCGGGCCGAAGAACGATCGCTTATAAAGACTCAACATATAGACCGCACCAAAGATGATCGAAGTTCCACCAATCACAGTCATAACAGGTGATATCTTATAGAAGCCCAGCAGTGAGAGGTATTCTCCGACAAAGCCCATTGTCAATGGCAACCCAACCGATGCCATCATCATAATGCCGAAGATCAGGGCATAATTGGGCATCACCGATGCCAGACCACCAAATTCACTGATCATCTTGGTATGGCGTCGATCATAAATCACACCCACAAGGAGGAACAGCGCACCCGAGACGATCCCGTGGGAAAGCATAAAAAAGACTGATCCGCTAATCCCCTCTGCATTCATAGCAAAAATACCCAGCATGATCACTCCCATATGGGAGACAGAAGAGTATGCAATCACTTGTTTCATGTCTTTTTGTGCATAGGCGACCATGGCCGTATAGACGATCATGACCAGTGCCAAAATAGCTACCGGTGTAATATACATCACCGAAGCATCCGGGAACATGGGCAATGAAAAACGGACAAAACCGTACGTTCCCATTTTGAGCAGTACTGCAGCCAAGATCACTGAACCAACCGTAGGGGCTTGTCCGTGTGCATAAGGCAACCAGGTATGGAATGGAAACATCGGTACCTTAATTGCAAAACCGAGGAAAAATGCCCAAAACAGCCATTTTTGGGCAGGGAGTGACAAGCTGAGATTGTACCAATCTGTCAACGCGAAGCTCCAGGTTCCGCCGCTAGCCATGTGATAGGTGTATGCAACATACAGCATCCCAATCAGCATCACCAAAGATCCAGCAAAGGTATAGAGGAAAAATTTGACCGCGGCATAGAGGCGTCTTTCGCCTCCCCATGCACCAATAATATACAGCATCGGTACCAAGGAGAATTCCCAAAACAGATAAAAGATAAGTGCATCAAGCGAGACAAAGACTCCCACCATGGCCACTTCAAGAAACAAGAGGGTCAAGATCATATTTTTCAGATCTTTTTTGATGTTGAGTGCAATGATACCAATGAGCGTCATCAGGGTCGCCATAATCACGATAAACAGACTGATACCATCGACACCCACATAATAACTGATCCCAAAATCAGGCACTAGGGAAACGCGCTTGACAAATTGCATCTCCGCATCTGCCGAGTCAAAGGCAAACCATAGCCACAATGAAAGGAGGAATTCTACCAATGCCACACTGATTCCGTAGGCACGGATGCTTCCTTCCTTGACTACCAATCCTAAAATACCCGCAATCAACGGAAAGAAGATCAATACACTTAATATATCATTCATTTTTGCTCCTTAACTCTGCATCGCTGCTATAAGAACCAGCGCCGCCAATGCCAACGCTCCGGCACTCATCATCTTGAGATAATCCGACAGGTTACCTGTCTGAAGTTTACGTGTTGCATCTCCGGTATTTTTAGTCATTGCTGCGATACCATCGACGGTCGCATCCACCACTTTCTGATCAATGTCATTCCAAAAGACTTTGGAGAGCGCTGCATAGGGCTTGCTGAATACTTTCTCATACAAGATAGGAATATAGTACTGATTGGAGAGGACACGGTACGGCAAACTCTGTTCGATCTTTTCACTGCGTTTCAAACCTTTGGCATAGCGCAACCACGCAAAAATAATACCGCTAAGTGCAATGGCTGTGGTGACAACTGTCAGGATGGCCACATTATGATGCGTGTGTTCGCTCATCTCATACATAGGAAGAAACTGGGTGACAAATTCCATAAATTCCTCTTTGTACCAGCCAAATATAACAGCAAGTATCGCGAGAGGCGAGAGGGCTATAAGGACATATTTTGGTACTTCATGTGGATGAAAACCAAGGGATTTGTAGCGCTCATCGCCCGCAAAGGTCAAGAATACCTGACGGAAACTATAAAATGCAGTTAGACCAGCGGTCAACCAAAGTATCAACCAAATCCCATACGTGTGTTCATTGAAGGCGACTTCCAAAATAGTATCTTTGGAGAAGAAGCCTGCCAGAGGCCAAATACCCGAAAGCGCCAAAGACGCTAACCCCATATATAGATACGTCCAACGCATGGCTTTTTTCAAGCCGCCCATTTTGAATATGTCGAGTTCATCATCCATCGCATGCATGACATTCCCCGCACCCATAAAGAGCAACGCTTTAAAGAAAGCATGAGCTGCGAGGTGAAACAAGGCCACCCAATAGGCGCCCAGGCCAGCAGCAGCAAACATGTATCCCAGCTGCGACAGAGTCGAGTAAGCGATGATCCGTTTCAAATCCCGATTAACCAACGCCATGGATGCTGCAAAGATTGCAACAAAGGTTCCCAATACGGCGATGAAATAACTCACTTCCGGGATCGCTGAATACAGCGGGTTGGCGCGTATGACGAGATAGACCCCAGCAGTGACCATCGTCGCCGCGTGAATCAGTGCAGAGACCGGTGTGGGACCCTCCATGGCGTCAGCCAACCACGTGTGGAGTGGAAATTGTGCTGATTTTCCCATCGCACCAATAAAGAGAAAGATGCCAATAGTGATCAACAATCCATGATCCATAGAAGGAACCGCCTCAAAGACTTCTTTGTACTGCAAAGTGCCGGTATTCCAATAAATCAGGAAAATACCCACCAACATCCCGAGGTCAGCGATTCGGTTCATAATAAAGGCTTCATTGGCCGCCCACGAAGGAGAGATGGATGGATTAATATCTCGGGTTACATCCGGTTTATGGTACCAAAACCCAATCAGGAGCCAAGAGCAGACACCCACTCCTTCCCAGCCGATAAACAGACCCAGAAAGTTGTCACTCATCACCAACACGAGCATCGAAAAGACGAAGGCCGAAAGATAGGAGAAGAAACGGTTGAAACTCTTGTCGTGATCCATATATCCAAAAGAGTAAACATGTACCACCGTCGATACCAAGGTGACAACCGTCATCATCACAGCCGTTACTTGGTCGATATTGAATCCAAAAGGAACTGATATGTCTCCAGCCGAAATCCAATCCATCATGGTCACATGTACTGCTCCATCATGATGCACATGGTTCAGAAGAATCACCGATGCGACAAAGGAAACAAACAACAATGCCGATGTGACGATCCCAGTCACCAGCGTCTTGGGCTGCTGTGAAAACAATGCGGCAAACAACGATCCTGCAAGCGGTGCGAACAAAGCGATATAAATATAATTTTCCATCTCTACCCTTTCATTATCGTGTAGTCATCGAGATTTAATGTGCCATGTTTCTTGTAAAGCAGAATCAACAGGCCCAATCCCACTGCCACTTCACTGGCAGCAACTGCTATGATAAAGAAGGCAAACATTTGCCCGGTCAAATCATGGTAAAAACTGGAAATAGCTGCAAAAGCTATGTTGGCAGCATTGAGCATGATCTCTGTAGCAAAAAAGAGCATCAAAAGGTTTTTTCGACGCACCACGCCCACCAAACCGATCGCAAATACGATACCGGAGAGTATCAAATAGTGGTTCAACGTAATCATGCTTCCTCCTTCGTATCTGGTAATATATCTTCATCCATAGACGAAAGACTGATTTCCATTTTTTTACCCGCGAGGATGATCCCAGCAATCATCGCTACCAGCAGCATCACCGATGCGACTTCAAACGGTAACAGGTATTTGGTAAATAAAACCAGTCCAACAGCCTGAGGATTCGTCGCCCCAGCAGCCGGTGGCAACAATGCCTCCACAGCCGATCCCATGATCGGAGCAGCAAACATCACCACCAATGTCAATGCAATACCTCCACCGAGAAGAAACACAAGCACGGTACTGCCATTCTTTTCTTCTATGTCTCGCGTGACGTCGAAAAACATCATTGCAAATGCATAGAGTGCCATCACGGCACCCACATAAACAATCAGCTGTACCACACCGAGGAAGTCCGCGCCAAGGATAAAAAACAATCCTGAGATCAATACCATCCCCGCTGCCAAAGACGTCATGGCGTAGAGAATATTTTTGCTCATCACAGTCACCAGAAACAATCCGGTGATCAATATGGCAAACAGATAAAAAGCAAACGTTATCATCATCTTCTCCTTAGTATGCCAATGGCGTTTTTTTGATATTGTTGTCTGCCTGATCTGACACGGAGCCGTAACCAGGGTACTCTTTTTGATTTTTCAGCTGATCGATCGGGGTGAGCATGTCATCAAAGAGTGAAAAGCTTGCTCGCTGCTCACTTGCCGTCTCATATCGTCCACCATGCACAATCGCCAATTCAGGGCACACTTCCGCACAATAGCCACAAAAGATGCATCGCCCGAAGTTGATCGTGTATTCGCTCACTTCTTTGCGCTGATTTTCACCATAATGAGTGTCCATGCGTATCGCATCAGCGGGACAGATTTTTTCGCACAAGCCACAACCAATACAGCGATAATGCCCACTCTCCAGCAAGCGCTTCATTTCATGGATCGCTCGATAGCGTGGTCCGATAGGGAGTTTCTCAAACGGGTACTTTGTGGTATGCATTTTTCCGAAAAAGAGTGCTTTGATCATTTCGCGCATCGTGACTTTGAGGCCGATCAGCAGTTCGATACTCAATGTCCGTCGTATCACCTGTTTGAATTTTTCCCACCCCGTCACCGGAATCGGATCGAGATCGAGCATTCGATAATGCTGGGTACCGACGTTGCGGTTTTTAAATTGTTCTAAACTCATCGACTCTCCTTATATCATGATCACAATGCCGGTAATAACGACATTGATGACGGCCAGTGGCATCAGGACTTTCCACGCCAACCACATGAACTGGTCGGGTCGCACATGCGGCCAAGATGCCCGCACCCACAACATCAAGAAAAACATAAAGGCAATTTTGAGGATGATGGCTAGCCAGCCGGGAATAAAGCCTAGATCCGTGTAGCCGCCCAAAAAGATAACAGAGGCCAAGATGGAAACCGTAATCATGTTGGCGTACTCACCGATAAAAAACATTCCCCATCGCATTCCACTGTATTCTGTAGCATAGCCGGCAATGATCTCTGCTTCGTTTTCCAAGAGGTCAAACGGTGTGCGGTTTGTCTCTGCAAATCCGGCGATCACAAACAAGACAAAAGCCAATGGCTGAGAAAAGAGCATCCACATATGGCTCTCATTGTAGTGGTTGAAATCCACCAGTGAGAGTGATCCAACCATCATGATCGGTGCCAGCAGTGCCAACCCCGTGACGACTTCATAGCTGATAAACTGTGCGGCTGTACGTGCAGCACCAATGATTCCCCACTTGTTCGCTTGAGACATTCCTGCCAGCAAAGGACCATAGAGTCCGGCCGCCATCATTCCCAGTACAAACAAGATGCCGATATTGACATCGGCTGCTATCGAAGGGACAAAGACACCAAAGATAGTAAAGTCAGGAAACACCGGCACGGCAGACAAAGCAATAAATGCCGTCGCTGCCGTGATGATCGGTGCCAGCATAAAGATAAACTTATTGGCATTCTGTGGGATAAAATCTTCTTTTGTGAAGAGCTTGATTCCATCGGCAGCAATTTGAAGCAAGCCATAAGGCCCAACATTCATCGGCCCGAGCCGACGCTGCATAAACGCCAGTACTTTCCGCTCAATATACGTACCAAATCCAGCGACCGCCGAAATGATCGCAAGAATGAGGATGGCCTTGATTATGACACCCAAATATGTTACTTCCATTATGTACCCTTTCGTAGTGTTACTGATGCGTATCGGTTGTCACCAAACAGCGCGTAAATATTTTTGTCACTCAGGAAATCAGGGATTTCAATGATATCGCCGCTCATCCGCTCTTCAGAAATGACAGTGAGCTCTATGCTGCCATCAGCAAACTCTACGGTGACCTTCTCCCCAAGCTCTTCTGCTTTTTCGGGAGAGGCATAGAGAGCAAAGTCTTCAAATATTTGATGTGATTTGTCGGTAAAATCATTAAACTGACGTTGTGGATTGCAGCGATAGGCAATTGGCCCATCGAGCACAACGGCATCATCAAACGGATCGATCTCAATCGAAGTCTCTTTTATTTCTATCGTCTCAAGCGAGTATCCGCGATGCTCTTGTCCGTCATTGGTGTATCCGTTGGGCATATCATCAAAAGCCGTCGCTTGGTAGCCCTGCACAGTCGACAAAGCAGGCGTCCAATCAATCGTCAGTTGTTTCCCGATTCCCAGGCCGGTCATGATGTCATTGAGTTCAAAACCGCCATATTCAAGTGCAGCATTGGTGGGAACGACTTGTTTGTTCATGTTGGTCAGTGTCCCCTCTTGCTGGTTGAATGCCGGCATATCCAAGTCGCCTGTACCCAGAGCAGAGAGGACGAAATCACCTGGTTCATTGTAACCGACGACTTTGCCCTCTGCTTCTGCATCAAGATCACAAATGAGGGCAACACCGAGAGAATTGCTCTTGGGCGGCACCATCGCCAACCTCATGTCACATGCATGTTCGACGAGCGCAGCAAGGTGTGCGAGGTTTTTGGCTCTAGGATGAAAATACAGATCTTCACCAAGGATCAGAGAAAAATGCTCTTTTTTCTTCATCATTTTTTCAAAGGCCTGAGCAAAAGTCTCCGCATCGCCACCAAGAGCTTCCACCAACCCATCGGCATCTTCCAAGTATTTTTTGACGTCATCGGGAAGCTTGTCTTTGTCTGCAAAAAGATCAAGGATCAGATAAAGTGCCAACTCTTCCTGTCCCGGCTTGTGCTCAAAGGTAGCAATATTTTTTCCGAAGGTGGGCACGAGTGTGTCTCCGACCGGATGGAAGTAGAGCCCAGCGCCTTTGTTCATCTTCTGAATATTGTTGAAAACATAGCGTACGTTGGGGTTGTCGTTTCGCAGCTTGGTGCCCACTGTAATGACAAAATCACTCTCACGCATGATGTCGCGGAATGTGTCTGGATAAAGTGAACGCCCGGATGCTTCAGTATAATAGCCAAGGAAGGATTGCAAAGCGCGGGCTTCTGGATTGACCAGTTTGATATCCAGCTTCTCTTTGAGGGTTTGAAGCATCAATGCTTCTTCGTTAGTGATGACAGAGTTGAATCGAATCGTTCCGGCATGCTTGACCGCATCAAGTGCCCGACTGTAGGCGGCCTCGTCTCGGCGAACATCACGGTTCTCATAGTCATATCCAAAGCGCCCTGCTCCACAAAGCGACTGATAGTTCCATTCATTTTTGACCCGATAAATCTTTTCATCCGGATTATCAATCGATGTATGTTTGGTCTCATAGTAGATGTGACATCCGCTGGAACAATGGGCGCAGGTAGCTGGGATCTGCTTGAGCTCCCACGCATTGGACTGATAGACAAAATCCTGCTCAGTCAAAGCCCCTACCGGACACACCGCTGTACATTCACCGCAGTCAGAACAGTTGGTGTATTCTGTACCGTTACTGGGAACGATCACTGATTTTTGGAGCTTGTTCCACATGCTGTAGGCATCTTTTGGTACGATCTCCTTGTAGGCTTTGTCCAGTGGCTCACCGCCCCGAGGGCCGGTCTTGATCGCGGCATCGCCGATCATATCCTTGCACACCGTCACGCAGCGTTCACAGACGATGCAAAGTCCTGCGTCGTAGTGCAACACTGTGCTCCAGTCGGCCGTACCACGCTTGGTATCAGGGATGGCATAGTGTTGCGCATCTACCCCGAGCTCCAAGGTGTAATTCTGCAATTCGCACTCTCCGCTCTGGTCGCACACGCCGCACTGAAGAGGATGGTTGACATCGTAGACCTCCATGATAGCGCGTCGCTCTTCGAGGATCGCTTCATTTTGGGTGACGACGTTCATGCCGTCTTTGGCTTTGGCATTGCAGGAGTAGACCCGCTTTTCATCGGCTTCTACCAAACAGATCCGGCATGCCAAGGTGGGTGAACAGCGCGTCAGGTAACAGATCGCTGGAATATAAATCCCATGAGCGCGTGCTACATTGAGGATAAAGTCCCCTTCGTGAGCTTGACACTCAATGCCGTCGATTGTGATCGTGATCTTATTGCTCATCATCGTTCCCTATCGTTTCAAATTTCAGGTGGGCAAATCGATAAGAGGATAGCGCAAAAGCACTTAATCCCTTGTCCCAAGTTGGGTTGAGCGCCACCGTGCCCTTGAGCGTCGTGTCAATATGAAACATCCGCTCATAGGAGACACCGTCGAGCTCAAATCGTATCCTTTGGCCATCGGCAAGCTTAGCTGCTGTGGCAAACTGCACAGAGCCCTTGAGCACTGCATCGTGTTGAATCTGCGTACTTTGAGCACTAAAAGGCGAGAAGCCATTGCCCTCATTGCAGCGATAGACAATCACACCATCGTAGGTGGGCAAGTCTTCAGGCTCCGTGTATGCCTCGGATACCGTGCAGTTTTTTTCCTCAAGCTGATAGCCGCGGTGTTCGCCGCCAACGGCATCAAAATAGTCGGGCAAATCATCAAAGGCCACAGAGCGGAACCCTTTTGCTTCGGGTAAATGCATGGTTTGATCGATCGTATATTGGCTCCCGACTCCAAAACGATTCAGCAAGGCATTCAAGGTAAATCCACCATAAGGCAAGCCCGGGTGGATCGGCACTATTCGCTGATCCACTGTGGTCAATGTCCCCTCTTGCTGGTTCATGGCCGGCATGTCAAGATCACCTTCTCCCAAAGCCGAAAGTGTAAAATCCCCTGGGGCATTGTAGCCCACTGTGTATCCTGATACTTCAGGAGAAAGGGTGCAAAGCTCTGCGACACCGCGTGCGTTGGTTGCTGGAGGGACAATCATGACATCAAAGCTACTGTATTTTTCGATGGCTGCGATCAGGCGGGCAATATTCTCCGCCTCGGGGTGATCATAGAGATCGGCACCTACGATAAGGGTAAAATTCTTCTTTTTCCAAAGAGAAAGTGCGAGTGCGTCCAGCTCTTCTTCTCCTACATTGCTCTCAGCGCTCAGGTTGCCTATATCAAGCTCATCCAACAGTGTTTTGAGTGCTGTTGGAAGTTCTGTGTCTTGCAAGAGGGTTGCTGCCAAGAGCGCGGCGACCCCTTCTTCGCTTCCCACTTCGTATTTGATAAATTGGGTGACAAGGTTTTGCATGCGCGCATCTTCCATTGGGTGGAAATAGGCGACCTGCGCCTTATGGCGCTTACTGGCCATGGCAATGTGATACTTGACCATCGGGTTGTCATCATAAATGCGGGAGCCAAACACCACTATCGCCCGTGATTGAGCAATCGTATTCATGGAGGCACGGTAGAGGCTCGTGCCGCTCACCTCGCGGTAAGCTTTGAGGAATTTTTGATAGCCGTATGCCTCATCACAGACCAGCTTGATACCGTGTTTCTGGTGCATTTGCTCGAGCAGATAGGCTTCTTCATTGGTGATAACAGCACTAAACCGAATGGTTTCAGCCTTTTTTAGTGCTGCAACTGCATGGTCGAATGCTCCAGTATCCTGTCTGGCATCTTTGTTGGCATAATCAAAGGCAAAACGCCCCGCCCCACAAAGTGAACTAAATTCAAATTCATTGGTCACACGATAAATTTTGGGATTAGGGTTATCAATGCTCTCGTGTTTTACTTCATAATAGAGCTGACACCCACTGGAGCAGTGTGCACAGCTAGCCGGTATCTTATCCATCTCCCACGCATTGGCCGAATACTTAAAATCCGTGCTTACAAGTGCACCGACTGGACAGACAGCCATGCATTCCCCACATTCAGCGCATTGCTCATCGAGTTTGGTATTGATGATCGTTGATTTGTACCCTCCTACGCTGATCTGAAGGGCTTCGTCCCCTACCACTTCGTTGCAGACGTGGACACATTTTTCGCACATGATGCACAATGCAGGATCATAGGAGATAAAGCCCCAATCCTGAACCGGACGATGCTGATCCCGCGCCGAAAATGATTGTGTATCGACCCCAAATTCTATGGTTTTTCCTTGCAGGTCGCACTCGCCGCTCTTGTCGCACACCCCGCATTCAAGTGGATGATTGACATCATAAAGCTTTGTGATGTTTTGGCGCTCACGATAGAGATCATCCGAATGAGTAGTGATAACAGCACCGTCGACGGCTTTTTCCTGACAGGAAAGGATCATCCCCTCGACATTTTCTACCTCTACGACACACATGCGGCATGAGGCGATAGGCTCCACCTTGCTCAAATAGCACATGGTGGGAATATAGATATCATTGGCACGGGCAACCTGAAGGATCGTTTGTCCCCATTCGCCGTGGCACGCTTTGCCGTCAATGGTCACCGTGATGGTTTTGTTTTGTTCTCTTGCACTCATGTCACACCGCCACCATGGAGATATAATAACAACGCATGCAACGCTCAGCTTCTGCGATCGCTTCTTCTCCGGTAAAGCCAAGATTGACTTCTTTGTTGTTGGTCTTACGCTCGTCGGTTTCGAGTTTTTCGCTCACCTGGCGCGGGAGACCTGGCATCCATCCGGTCACGGTTTCGTTCTTGTCATAGACTTTCAGTTTTTCAAGATGATCTTCCATGATCTCCTCATCGGTCAGACTCACCTTGCCGTCATAGATATATCGACTGATGACCGAGGCGGCACGCTTGGCCTGACCAACCGCATTGACAATGGTCATTGGGCCGTATTCACAATCTCCAGCCGCAAACAGTCCTGGGCGAGAGGTCATGTAGTCCTTGCTGTTTGTCAAAAGCGTGTTCCAGCTGGTCAGCTTGACATCCCACTCCTCGGGCATGATTTGCAAGTCGGCTGCTTGAGAAACTGCTGGGATGAGAAAATCGGTTTCAATCTCAAAATCCCCATCCTCGATTTTTACCAACTGCGGACGACCGCCATCAGGGTCGGGCACCAGCTCAAAACGGTTAACCTTGAGGCTCTTGAGGACATCCTCTTCATCAACAATCGCTTCAACGGCCGAATGGAAGATAAACTCTACACCCTCTTCGACTGCTTCATGGTACTCTTCGTATGTGGTGTTTCGAATGATGGTTTTCTCATCACGTCGGTAGAGCATGACGACCTTTTTGGCACCCTCGCGCACGGCACATCGTACCACATCCATTGAGGTAAATCCTCCCCCGACACAGACGACTGTTTTGTCTTTGAGCTCGTTCGATGCGGGTGAGCCGATCCCATACTTGGTCCAGAGATTGACTTTGTCAAGCATGTCGATCGCACCCCAGTATCCCTGAATCTCGGAGCGTTCATTGTCGGCGCGTACTTTTTTGGAAAGGCGGGTTCCAAAGGCCAGCAATGTCGCATCGTATTCTGCATCGATTTCCTGGAGTCGCTCAGCGTTCACACGATGATTGGTGTGGACGGTTACAGCCTCCATGGATGTCACCAGCTCTATGTCCTTGTTATATTTTTCTATCGGCATTCGGTACTGGGGGACACCCACAGCAACCTCGCCGCCCAACACAGGCAACTCTTCAAAAATATCAACTTGAATCCCATCCAATGCCAGATAGTACGCTGCCGTCAGCCCTGCTGGACCTGCACCAATAATCGCAACTTTCTTCCCATCATTTCTTAATGGCTTGGGCTCTGTGGGGTGAAGATAGCCTAAGTTGTGATCCGTTTCATAATCTGCCCCAAGGCGCTTGAGCTCCATGATAGAAATCGGCTCATCCAGGTTGGTACGGCGGCATGCTGTTTCGCATGGATGCGGACATACGCGCCCACACACATGCGCCAATGGCATGGTTTGACGTGTCGCCTGAAGCGAATCCGCATACTGCATGTCGCGTACGCCTTCGATATATCCAGGAATATCGACATGAGAAGGACAGGCATCAGTACATGGGGCTGTCACTTTGGCAATGTAGCTTTTTTCTTCGTCGTAATGACGTGATTTTTTCTGTTCAAGGATGCAGGCATCGAATTGGTCTTTGTAGTGATCCATTAGATCAAGGATGGGCTTGGGTACCGTACGGCCAATCTCACATTTGGAGGTGAGCATCATGGTCTGACTTACTTCACGCAAATGCTCGATATCAGCAAATTCCCCCTCACCCCGGGCAATCTTATCGAGCAGATCATAGAGAATCCGTCCACCCCAGCGACCCGGTGCACAGCGCCCACAGGCTTCGGAGTATTGCTGGTACTGTGCCGCATACTCCGTTGCCAGGCGCACAGCATCAATCTCTTCATCAAAGATCGCAACTCCATCCCAGCCGACAAAGGCTTTGGAGGCGGTATCAGCCGTGTACTCTTGCGGAAGATTGTAAGCGGATGGGGCATACGACTCGAGATCTTTGCCTCGGTTGTCGATATGTTCGCCGCGCCACGTCGAGAAAACCACGTGACTCATCAGGCGGCCTTTTTCTTGACGACGATTGTCCAGTCCACTTCATTGAACTTGAGAGAATTCATCAGTTCATGGCCCTGTTCTTTGATCACATCAGCGCTTTTTTGGATGGCAGAAAAATCGCCCACTTCAAAGAGGAAAATTCCCACCTCATCGACGCGAAGTTCTGTCTCGATCAACTCGGTCATCCGACCGTAAAAATCATCATGTAAATGGCGTAAATCGTATCGTTTCATGTCGGCTCCTTTTAACGGTCAACTTCACCAAAGACAATGTTGGTGTTCCCGATGATGGTTACAACATCCGCCAGATAGCTTCCGGGGAGTATGTGCTGCAGTAGGCCTGTGTGGAAAAAGCTCGGTGCTCGAATCTTGAGTCGGTAGGCATACGGCTCCCCTTCCGAACGGATAAAGAAGCCCAATTCACCTTTGGGAGACTCTGTCGGCGCATACACTGTCCCTTTGGGCGGTCGCATCCCCTGCGTGACGAGGACAAAGTGTTGCATCAATGCATAGTTTTGTGTCATGATCTCCTCTTTGGGAGCGGAGATATATTTGGGGCTGTGCGCCATGATCTGCGGCTCAGTCTTGCGGTACATTGGGATGAGTTGTCTGAGGATCTTGACCGTTTCTTTCATCTCTTCCATGTAGAGGCGATAGCGGCCATAGCTGTCATTACGGTCGCTGACAGGAATATCAAAATCTACTTCATCGTAGAGCTCATACGGCTCTTCTTTGCGCACATCATACTGAACCCCTGATCCACGTAGCAACACGCCGGTGCAGCCCCACGAGAGAGCATCTTCCGGTGTGACAACTCCGACATTGTCTAGACGCATCTTCCAGATACGGTTCTCAGTCAAAAGATCTTCATAGAGCTGAATCTGCTCAGGGAGTGTGTCGATATATGTCGCCATCTGCTCCAACCATCCTGCAGGGAGGTCGAGGGGCACACCGCCGATACGGACCGCCGAGTGAGTCAGACGTGCACCGCAGTAGTCTTCGACCAGATCCATCGCAAATTCTCGCTCACGGAAAGCATAAAGAAAGACTGACATTGCTCCCACATCCAAAGCATGGGTTGCAATGAAAAAGAGATGCGACATGATCCGGTTGAGCTCGAGGAGCATCATACGGATCACTTTTGCTCGACGCGGCACATCCAGTCCAATCAGTTTCTCCACGGAGAGAGCAAAAGCATAGTTGTTGGAGGTTGAAGCAATATAGTCGAGTCGATCGGTGGTGGGGAGAAATTCATTATAGATCATGTTTTCGCCCATTTTTTCAACACCTCGGTGGAGGTAGCCGATATCGGGGTGCGCTTTGACGACTTTTTCCCCATCAAGCTCCAGGACCAACCGTAGCTGTCCGTGTGCTGAAGGATGCTGTGGGCCGAAGTTGATCACCATGGTTTTGTCATCACGCTCAAAATTGAGGTTTTCAAAAAACGGTTTGAGTTTATTTGGCTGCTGCATGACCCCTCCTACTTTCGTTCATCCAGGACTTTTGAGCCCGTGGTGTAGTCGACGAGTATCTGTTTGCTGTACTCGATCGGTTGTTCTTCTTTGCTCTCTGCCTCATCGGCACCAAAAGGTACTTCATAGCCGACACGCGAGAATCGCTGTGAATCGTAACGGTCGATTCGACTCGGATCACGATTTTCCGGGCCGATCACATCACGCTGCTCTTTGCCAAAAATTTTATCCACTTCGTACCAAGCGGCATGCTCGTCTCCTTCTAGCGGATACGTTTTGAGCAATGGATGCCCATGCCAGTCATCAGGCATAATGACCCGCTTGAGGTAAGGGTGGTTGTTGACATAGATACCAAACATATCGTACATTTCACGCTCGGCAAAATTGGCCATGGCGTAGAGTGGGACGATACTCTCGATCGCCTGATTCTCCTGAATGCGTGTTAGTAGGCGGGTACGCTTTGCTTTTTTGAGGTTGAGCATTTGGTAAAATATCTCGAACTCTCCATCCTGTGCCAAATAATCAATCGCACTCAACTCTGAGCACATGGCATAGTTGCATTGCTCCTTGAGTGCGCTTAGTGCGGCAATGTTTTCTTCGGGGCGGATGTGCACCACCAGCTGATCAAGCTCCACATAGGCATCGAGTATGTCCACTTGCCCTTTAAGCATTTTCACCACAGCGGCAAAATGAGTATCCTCTTCATAGGATTCACGCGGCACGCGCGGTGCCACCCAGAAACGGTCCGTGTATTTGGCTTTGCCCTGTACATTATCTTTGGGGGTATATTTTCGCATTAGACAAACCTCTGCTTGGCGTTTTTATTCATGTTGCCCGATTGACGATTGATCTTTTTTTGCAACATCATCATCGCATACTGCAACGTCTCAGGACGTGGCGCACAACCGGGAAGGTAGATGTCGACTGGGACGATCCGATCAACCCCCTGCACGGTGGCATAGGTATTGAACATCCCGCCGGTGTTGGCACACGAGCCCATAGAGATGACCCACTTGGGCTCAGGCATCTGATCGTAGAGACGACGGGCAAACTCCGCATGCTTCTTGCTGAGCGTCCCAGCGAGGATCATCACATCGGACTGACGAGGGGAAGCACGAAAGATCACTCCCATCCGGTCAAAGTCAAAACGACTCGCACCCGAAGCCATCATTTCGATCGCACAACAGGCCAAGCCGTAGGTCATTGGCCACAACGAGTTGGCGCGTCCCCAGTTGAGTAGCTTGTCCACGGTCGTGAGTGCTACCGGTAGGCCACCGGTCGAGGCGTAATTTACTTCATGCTGTGCCATTCAAGGGCTCCTTTCTTCCATGCATAGATAAAACCAATGGTGAGTAGAACAATAAAAAGAATCATCTCCGCAAACCCAAACCAGCCAAGCAGCTTGAAGTCAATCGCCCACGGAAACATAAAAATAATCTCAACATCAAACAAGATAAAGAGAAGCGCCAGCAGATAAAACTGTACCGAAATAGTATTGGGCTGCTTGTTGGGCAGCGGGCCGCATTCATAAATCGACATTTTGAGACGTTCGGTATCGAGTCGAGACAGCTTTCGGCTCACCAGTCGCGCCAGAAAGAGCGTCGCGGGGAAGGCGATCCCTGTCAAAGCCAGCAAGACAAACACACCAAAATAGGGATGATCGGTCAAAGCATGCGTCATAAAAACCCCTTTCGTTTTTACATCATTTTTTGCAAACAGTCCCATAGAGAATCTGCGACTATTCTACAAAATAAGTTCTCTATGTTAACAGAAAGTTATTTAATCGGCTTTAATTGGAGAACAAAGCCGCTGATGTGCTTTTGGGGTGTAACGGATAGAAACAATCAACAAAAACATGCCGCACGATCCAAAAAGCGGCCATGCGGACCCTAGACGCGGAATCCCATGCTTTTCTCTCCATCAAAACTGCTGCCGAGTTCCTTGGTGATCTCTTCTTGAAAGTCCTGCATAGCAAAAATGCTCTCTTCCCGAACGGCAACCTTGAATGCCGTGTTGTGAATGATAAGCTCAATCTGGCCACCGGTCAAAGGAGCTGTAGATAATGCATCGACATCAAAGCCCTCTTCGTAATCGGCGTTTTCGGGCAACATGAGCTGCCAGAGGCGTAGACGCTGTGCTGGATCAGGTTTTTTGAATTCGACCTTGTAGTTGAAGCGACGCGAGAAGGCCTTGTCGATATTTTCCAGCAGGTTGGTTGTCGCAATCAAAATCCCCTCAAATCGTTCAATCTGCTCCAAAAATATGTTTTGCATCTGGTTGTGCATCTTGTCGGCCGAGCTGCCCACTCCCTCAGATCGAGCACTCAGGAACTGATCGGCTTCATTGAGCAGCAAGATCGGCTCGACCTTGGCCTTGGCGCTGAGCTCCTTGAAATCGTCAAAGATCTTGCGGACATTTTTTTCACTCTCCCCGACGTACAT
>CAZCAZ010000004.1:0-29435 GCA_964496735.1 uncultured Nitratifractor sp.
CGGCGATGATGCTCGCAGCCGGAGCGGATGCCCATCTCCAGACCAAAAAGCCTGAAGTTTCGCATGCGAAATCGATCGGAGGGGAGACGTTTGAAGCGTTGCCTCTTGATCAGATCAAAACCAACCCTATGCAGCCCCGCCTCCACATCGATCCGAAGGAATTGGAGGACTTGGCACGCTCGATCAAATTGCACGGCTTGATCCAGCCGGTTGCCGTCATCAAAACTGGCCGGGAATCCTACCTCCTCAAAGCTGGGCATCGCCGCTGGCTGGCACACCAAAAATTGGGAATTACCACGATCAAGGCCATTGTACAGGAAGAGACGATTCTTCCTCAGCACGAAGAAAACAAAGCTCTCTTTGAGATTGCTGTGATGGAAAATACCCAGCGGGACAATCTCAATCCTCTGGAACTGGCACTCTCGCTCCGCCATGCGATGGACAAAGGACTCTATCATAATATGGAGGAGCTTTCTTTGGCTCTGGGAAAATCCAAATCCTACATTAGCAAAGTCCTCAAAGTCCTTTCCCTTGAAAAACCGATCATTGACGACCTCTCTCGCAATAAATCAACCAACGACATCGAGTCACTCTATGAGATTCAGAAGATTAATGATCCCGAGGAGCAGGTGCAGATCTACTTTGACTTTGTCGCCAAAAAACTCGACCGCAAAGCTCTCAGGGAACGAAACAAAAGCAAGGCAGCAGTACAAAAAAAGGCTTCATTTGCTATAACACGCAAAAAACATGCGACGCGGCTCGATCTCGATCTGCGTTCGCTCGATACCGAGAAACGAGAGCAGCTGCATCGGGAACTCGAATCCTTGATTCAAAAGTATTTTAAAAAATAATTCGCCAATGTGACATGTTTTTTGTGCGGCACTAAACTTTTCGATACAATGGTGTTATGTTTTTGCACATTGATATCGACAGTTTTTTTATCTCCGCCGAACGATCCGTCAATCCCTCGCTCAAAGGAATACCTGCTGCCGTAGGCGGTCGGAGCAACCTCGAGATCTTCAGCCGTAAACGGCAGCATATCCGCCTAATGAACGATAACAGTGGAGCGTTTGTGACACCGGTCTTCTATGGCGACCATGAGAAGAATTTCAAAGAGAAATTTGTTGACCATGTCGATGGGCGCGACAAGATTCGGGGGATCATTACGACATCGAGCTATGAGGCACGTGCCTGCGGGGTTAAGACTGCTATGCCAATTGCGCAGGCTCTGCAGTTGTGCCCGCAGATGGTTGTCGTGCCGTCGCATTATCTGCTCTATCACAAACTCTCTCATACCATCCATGCTTTTGTCTCCAAGTTGATTCCTGAGGTAGAGCAGTTTAGTATCGATGAGTTTTTTGGCTATGTTGGGGGGTGGGTCAAGGATCGTAATGTCGAGGAATTTGCTCGTGATTTGCAGGCGCAGATACTTGTGGAGTTTGACATCCCTGTCTCGATCGGAATTGCCCGCTCCAAATGGACAGCAAAGCTGGCTACAGAGTATGCCAAACCCTATGGTGTACTGCGTGTGGATGATGTGACAGGCTTTATTGAGGATAAGCCGATCAAAGCCTTTCCTGGGATAGGGCGACGCATTCAGGAGCGCCTAGAGGAGCGGGGGATCACTCGGCTGGGGCAGATCCGTTCTGCACAGGGACTCTTCGACTCTTGGGGTAAGAGTGGGCGTGATCTGTATGCTCGAATTTTGGGAATTGACGGGGAGGGTATTGCACACAGACCGGGACGCAAAAGTATCGGGATCAGCCGAACCTTTGATCCCATCGAGGAACCAGACGAAGTGCGTCGCCGGATGATGATCCTCGCACGCCATATCACGTACATCACCTTGGGAATGGGTGTCAATCCTACTGTCTACTATCTCAAGATCCACTACCAATACGGCACACGAGTCAAACAAAGCCGTCGCGTTGAGCGGCTCTTTAGTGAGATCCTCTACAAGCGATCCCTTGGTGAAATGTACGATGCCATCGCCCGTTCGGGTCTGGGCGCAATCAAACTCTCGCTCACCGTCTCGGACTTCACGGCGCACCATCCCCGCACCCTCTCTCTGCTGGAGTTCGAAGCAGACCGCAACGCCCGTGCGATCAGTGATAAGATTCAAAAGGTCAGAGAGCGCTTTGGGATCGATGTGATCCGGACGGGCAATGAATTGTGAGGAAAAGTATCCCTCTCCTCGGACCAGGAGAGCAATACGGTGAAGGTTTTGCGCTTAGTGGGATACAAAAGTGGGTATGGGCGTGTGCTTGAGAAGGTAAGCAGCAGAGCCACCGAGCATCATCTCTTTGAGGCCTTTTTTTCCGTAGGCACCTGCGACGATCAAATCGTATTGCCCGGATATGGCATTGTTCAGCAGGGCTTCACCCGGTATGAAAGTTGTCTTGACCAATTCGAAGCTTGTATCAATGTTGTGTAGTGCCAGAAAAGCTTGCAGATCCTTGATAGCTCCGAGACCTTCGGTTGTGTAGGCTTCAGATGAAATGATTTTGATCTCTTGAGCTTTTTGCAGCAAGGGGATGGCTTCGGATACGGCTCGTGCGCTTTCAGGAGAGTTGTTCCAACCGATGAGGATTTTGTCCATTTTTAGCTCGGTCATGGCTCGAGGGATGACAAAGACAGGTTTTCCACTGCAAGTAACGGATGACTCAAACACCTCTGCCGATGATCCTTCTGGAGGTGTGGCGGCTATGACGACATCGCAAAATTTGGATTGTTGACAGACCAGTTCGGTTCGTTTTCCTTGCTTGACAATCCTGCGTGCTGTGGCTTTACCGGGTATTGGATTGTCACTGACAATGATGCCAAGTTCTTTGCAAAGGCGCTCAAAAATCATGGCCTCTTTGGAATTGGCGTTGTTGCGATATGAAGCAAGACCATCAAGCAGCTCATCTCTGAGTGGTGTGCTCAACAGCGTAATCTCGTTTTTGATAAAACGATCGACATCTACGGTGTGTTCTGCTGAGAGTATCTCTAAATGTGTGTTAAAATATTTTGACACGATCAAGGCACCCTTTATTCTCTCTTCCAGCTCCTCTCCATCGCCAATGGGGAAAAACATTTTTTTGGGGCTCATGAGTAATCTCCTTAATCAAGATTCAACAATATTATATTAGAATTATAATATTGTTTCCTCATTCTATCACAGATAATAATCAAATATCCTGAGAATATATTTACGGATGCAATTGTCGATAGATCTCCTGTGTCATATCAGAAAAGACCATCCGAAACCCTTTGTCGAAGCATGCGGATTGTTTGTGCGGATCATTGAGTGTAAATGCCCCACAGGTAATTCCTATCTTGGTCAATTCGGCTACAGGGGTGCTTTCGATCAATGGTGCATCGACATGATAGCCTATAACACCAAGATCTTTGAGATAGGCTAGAAGCCGAGGAGGGTGCGCGTGTTCAACATTGGCCGCCAGATCAAGCGTGGTATCAAGCGCATGGAGCCGCGCGAGATAGCGATGATTAAAAGACGATACAAGAAGAGGAAAAGGGTTGTCACGATAGGGAGCAAGGGCTTTGAGTAGATTGATTAGCAGGGTATCGGTGTCAGCACAAGGGGAATCTTTGATCTCGATATTGAGTGGCATGGCGTGCTGAGCACAAAGACCAAGTACTTCATCAATAGTAGGAATGGTTTGGGGCTCCAGGGCATTTGGATCAACTAGCCCTGCAGCAATCGTCCCAAAGGGATCACTCTTGGCAAACCAGCTGCCTGCATCCAAAGTGCGGACAAATGAGAGGTCGTACTCGTGCAGGTGGTGAGGTCTCGGTTGCGGGGTACGGGTATCGATATCCGTCGTACGCTCCATCGTCTCATCGTGCAGCACCATAAGTGTTCCATCTTGGATTGGCTGGATGTCCAGCTCGATGCAGGCAAACTGTCCAAAAGATGCCTGAAAAGCACTCAAGGTATTTTCAGGATACAAGGCGCGAAAGCCTCGATGGGCAGCGAGAATACGCTTATTTTTTTGTTGTAAATAGAAATGCATGTTACAAGATTAGGTTATTTTTGTTTAATTGTCTCTTAGTTGTACTTTCATTGTAAATTTAAAAGGTATTTTATACTTTCTTGATTATACTTCGGAGTGGCAGTTGCTTTTGTGTTATCAAGCTGTTATCAAATCTGTGTACCATTCATGGTCAACAAACTTCAAAAGGACAGAAAATGAAAAAACTGATGTTAGTCGGCGTATCGGCACTGACACTCACAACTGGGATGCTTGCAGCGCAAGATACCCTGAGAATCATTACGTGGAAGGGTTATACGCCCAAAGCCCTTGTGGATAAATTTGAAAAAGAGACGGGGATCAAGCTCAAGATCACGTATTCCAACAACGAAGAGATGATCGCCAAGCTTCGTGCAACGCGTGGTGGTGGATTCGACTTGGCTCAACCAAGTCAGGATCGCATTAGCTTTGTACAAAAAAAGTTCCCCGTGTATCAGCCTATTGACTACTCAAAAGTCAATACCAAGCAGCTTATCCCTTCGATGCTTGAAGCCGTCAAGAAAAATTCTGGCGTCGATGGCAAGGGCTATGCCGTACCATTTTGCTACGGCACTACCGGGCTGATCATCAACAAAAAAGAAGCTCCCGATGCGGGCGACTGGTCGGATCTCTGGAATCCTAAATATGCTGGCAAGATCTCGTACCGCCTCAAGCGTCCATTGCTGATCGGTGCGGCATTTGGCATGGGTGAAGATCCTTTTGCTCTCTACGGTGATAAAAAAGCCTATGCGGCTTTGATCGAGAAAGTTACCAAGAAACTGATTGACTCCAAAAAGCTTGTCAAGACATATTGGACCAGTGGTGACACCCAGGTTGCCTTGGCTAAGAGCGGTGATGTGATTGTCGAGTCTGGCTGGGATGGAAAAGGATGGTCGCTCCACAAAGATAATCCGGATATTGACTTTGTCGCACCAAAGAGCGGTGCCTTGGGCTGGATCGACACCTTTGCCATTCCAGCAAAATCCAAAAATGTCGAGGGTGCATATAAGTTTATCAACTTCATGCTCCAGCCTGAAAACGCGGCATACTTCACCAACAAAGAAGGATACGGTACTGCATCAGCCGGTGCAGAAAAATTCCTCAATGATGAAATCAAAGGCAACTTTGCTCGCTCCTTCAGCAAAGCGGATATTGACAATATCAAATGGCATCCACCTGTACCGGCAGGGTTTGAAGCCATTGAGTCCAAAGCACTTGAGCGCATCAAAGCAGCCAAGTAAGCAATGCATCTCACTGGAGGGTATTCCTCCGGTGTGCAGGTTTTAGGGCTCCTTGGAGCTTTAAACCATGCAAAAGGAGAACAGGTGAGCAATATACTGGAGATGAAAGGGCTTTCGAAGCACTTTGGTGACTTTGTCGCAGTGGACGATATCAATCTGGATATCAAAGAGGGGGAATTTGTTTCGGTACTCGGGCCATCGGGATGTGGCAAAACGACTCTTCTCCGAATTATTGCAGGTTTTCTCGATGAAAGCTCAGGCACCATCGATATCCGAGGGGAATCGATGAAGGGGGTGTCGCCAGAAGACAGACCGGTCAATATTGTCTTTCAGTCGCTGGCGCTTTTTCCGATGATGAATGTCTATGAGAATGTTGCCTTTGGATTGAAAAGAAAAAAACTCAACAAGCAAGAGATAGTCACGCTGGTTACAGAGATGCTGGAGCGTGTGGGGCTTGATGGGTTTGAAAAGAAAAAGATCAATGAGCTGTCCGGTGGACAAAAGCAAAGAGTTGCCATAGCCAGAAGTCTGGTGATGAAGCCCTCGATATTGCTTCTCGATGAACCGTTGAGTGCATTGGACAGAAAACTAAGAGAGCACATGAAAGTAGAGCTCAAAGAGTTGCAAAAAGAGATAGGCACGACGTTTATCTATATTACACATGACCAGTCGGAGGCCTTGGTGATGAGTGACCGTGTGGCGGTCATGAATAAGGGCTTTCTCGAGCAAGTTGACACCCCACGCAACCTCTATCACAATCCAAAGACAGCTTTCGTGGCGGGTTTTGTCGGAGAAAATAATAAATTTAAAATCATCGCCAAAGATGACGATACCATTACGACAGAAGCAGGGTGGCAACTGGATCGACCGGGTTTGGACTTTACCCCAGATCTCATGTTTATGCGTCCGGAAGCCTTTGTAGTAGATCCTGCTGCCGAGATGGAAGGGATCATGCGTTTTGAGGCAGTGATTCGCACGATCTTGTTTGATGGGGCCAACACCAAGATGTCCGTTGTGCTGGACAGCGGTGATGTGGTGCTCATCTCTCTGCCCCAAAACGCGAAATTTCAAACACTCAAAGAGGGAGACCGCGTCAAGGTGGGCGTAGCCTATGACAACATAAAATGCTACGAGGAGTAGAGAATGAAGAGCAATAAAAAAGCATTTTACTTTCTCTTGATTCCGGTGTTGTTGTGGTTGGTTATCCTGATCATTATTCCTCACCTCGATCTTTTTGTGAGTTCTTTTAAGGCTGAAAACGATGCCGGCGATCTGGTTTGGTCACTGGAAAACTACAGCAACTTTTTCGCCGACGCTATCTATTGGCGCACCTTTGTCAATACGGCACTATATGCTATTGGTGTCACACTGTTGGCGTTTGTGGTGACTTTCCCTGTTGCCTTTTATTTGGTCAAAGTTGTTTCGCGGAAATATGCGGGCTTTTTGACGCTTTTGCTTTTGATCCCGTTGTGGACGGGAGAGCTGGTGACGATCTATGGCTGGGTGATCATTTTGGGTGATCATGGCGTGATCAATGAGTCACTGCTCTGGCTTGGCGTGATTGATACACCTGTACCATTGCTTTATACAGACTTGAGCATGACGATCGGGTTGTTGTATATGTCCATGTTGTTTATGGTGATACCGGTTATGACGACACTAGAGAGCCTGGATGATTC
Source organism: uncultured Nitratifractor sp. (assembly GCA_964496735.1). GTDB lineage: Bacteria > Campylobacterota > Campylobacteria > Campylobacterales > Sulfurovaceae > S017-3. Next base: position 6,934 of record CAZCAZ010000004.1, read on the forward strand.
GTTGATCGAGGCGGCGAGTGACCTTGGTGCTTCCAAATTTACCATCATGCGACGCATCGTGATCCCCCATGCAATGCCTGGGATTATCAATGGCGCAATCATTGTCTTTATGCTTGTAATTGGAGACTATGTTGCACCCAATATTCTTGGAGGCAAGAGTTCACTTTGGTTTACGGAGCAAATCTACAATCAGTTTCTTTCGACCTTCAATTGGAACGAAGGGGCAGCCTTTGGCTTCCTGTTGCTGATGCTTTCATCAGGCGTGATCTGGGTCGCACTCAAACTCTCAGGACAAAAACTTGAAAAGGTAGGGCAGTAGTCATGATACAATCACTTCCAAGTTCTCCTCTGTACAAGAATGGCTACCGGTTCTATGTGATGCTATTCTTTGTCTTTTTGGTCATGCCGTTGGCAGCGATCTCTGTTTTGGCTTTTAACGACTCTAGTTTTATCGCCTTGCCCTGGAAGGGCTTCTCATTGGATTGGTTTTTTGCCAATACGGATGAGCGCCTTGGTCTATTTCAGGATACAGACCTTATGATCAGTGTTTGGACGAGTGTGCTGACAGCATTTACTATGGCAATCATCTCGACCATTGTTGGGACGCTGGCCGCGCTGTTGTTTGAAGAAGAGCAGTTTCGATTCAAGGGGCTGCTCTACTTCTTTGCGATTGCACCTTTGATTATCCCTGGAGTCATCCTTGGTATCTCCATTCTCTTGAGCTCGACGTATGTGGGCAACCTGCTGGAGACAAAATTTGGCATTGATGCTGAGATCTTCAGTCCCGGATTTTGGCTGGTTGTGCTGGGGCAATTTTCTTTTGGGGCTACGTATGCTATGTTGCTGGTAGGTGCCCGACTCAAAAAGTTTGATCATGCACTCGAGGAGGCTGCCTTGAGCCTCAAGGCCACCAGACTTGAATCGATTCGATACATTACGATCCCCTTTCTAAAACCCGCCATTATCGGTGCATTTGCTGTGACATTCTTGATGAGTTTTTCCAACTTCAATACGACCATTTTCCTGATCGGGTCTGATCCGACCTTGCCGGTTGATCTCTATTCGAGGATTAAGTTCAGTTCTACTCCGGTTCTGAATGCTGTTTCGTTTATGATCGTCTTGTTCATTACGATTTTTGCCATGATTAGCCTCATTCTCAATCGAAACAAAAAGTGAAAATAATCCATATTTCGGACACCCACTTGCTGGGTGCTCCTTCTGCCAACCTCTATGGCCTGAAGCCTGCCAAGCGATTGAAGAAATCGTTCAAAAACATTCAGGCATATCATGCAGATGCTGACTTTGTCGTCATTACAGGTGACTTGACAAACGATGCAGACCCCAAGGCCTACGAGCAGCTCAAGCACTACTCGGACAAGTTGTGTGTTCCTGTTTTTCCCCTGATGGGCAACCACGACAATCGAAAAATATTTTGGAAATATTTTCCAGAGTTTAAAGAGGGGGACTTCGTCCAATATGTGCGTGAGTTTGATGAGAGGATTTTCATCTTCTTGGATACACTGGTGGACGGGGAGGAGTACGGTGCATTATGCAACAGCCGTTTGGCTTGGCTTGAAGAGAAACTGGAATACTATACGGGACGTAAAATATATCTCTTTATGCATCATCACCCTATCACGTCTGGCTTGCATCGTATGGACAATGTCGCCAATTTCCGTTCCGCTGACCCCTTTTGGAAGCTACTAGCTGATCATGGCTCTGTAGAGCACATTTTTTTCGGGCATGTGCACCGCCCAATGCAGGCTATCCATCGTGGTATTTCACTCAGCTCAACTCGCAGCACAACCTTTCAAGTCGCTTATCGACCCAATGACGAGACGGAACACTTGACTACGACTGTTCAGCCGGCTTATAGTATTGTGCGCTTCAAGGGCGAAGATATGGTGGTTCATTTATGTGAATACCTTGGCGAGTATGGGATTACTCGGGTATAATGCCCCAGACTAATACAAGGTTTTTCTATGAGTATCACCCTTAGCTTCCCTTGGAATCAACAGATTTATTCTGAAGCAGGCGAGATTGTTTTTCGCTACCGCATGAAGTACACGTGGAAGCAATACGTGGGGTATGCTTTTGCAGCTGCGGGTCTTTATGGTGCTTTGCGTGCCGTGGATACGCATGATTACTCTCTGATGTATCTTGGCATTGTATTCACAGCCTACTGGTACCTAATGCGCCCCATCCTCAATCGTCAGCGACTCAAGTCCCATTTTTCCAAGGAATCGATCCAGAATGCCACCATGGAGTTTGTTTTGTCCAAAGGCGGAATACGCATCAATGGACACCATGTCCCTTGGCGTGATATCTCCAATGTCATTGTTCATCCCAAAGGTTTCTTGCTGGAACGTCCCGAGGGGTATCCCTATTTGCCCGCTACGGCATTCAAGGATGATGAAGCCATCGAGGTATTTTTGGCATTCATCGAAGAGCAGGGTATTGGTTTGCGGCGTGTCTAGGGAACAAGACTTTTGTATTTGAGCAGTTTACTCAGCGGCACAATTCGGTATCCCTTCATGTATATTTTTTTGATCAGTTGATCCAGTTGACTAAGCGTTTCGCTCTGATCATGCATAAGTATGACGCTGCCTGGGCTGAGACTATCGAGAATATTGCGGAGGTATTTTTGACCTCGGTAGTGGTTCCAGTCCTGACTGTCAATCGACCAGAGTATGGTTTGCAAATGACGTCTGGATAGTTCGTGCAGCAATGCGCGACTCGTCATGCCGTAAGGGGGGCGAAAATAACGAGGCTGCAAGCCGTAGCGATGAAGGATAGTCAGTGCATGGTCAAGCTCCCAGCGCACCTTGGCCAAGGTGAGCTTTCGGTAGTCGTAATGATGATAGCTGTGCAGGCCGACTTCAAAAAGCGGATCGGCATACCGAGCGGCATTGGCAGCGTTTAGTTGTGGGGCAAGGAGAAAAAAGGTTGCCGGTATCTTGCGCTTTTTTAGAAAAGACAAAAGGTTCTTCGTCCGAGAAAGCGGGCCATCGTCAAAGGTAAGGGCAATAATCTTCTTTTGCGTATTGGCTTTGAAGAAAATGTGCCGAGATATATCAGATGGGAGGCGGTGCAGATGACGGTAGTAGCTTGGATAGAGATTCCATGCTTGTGGTGTTGCGCCAGCTTCGAGTTGCATGGAAGCTGACAGCACAAGAAAAAGAAAAATAATAAATCGATTCATGACGGAATTATACCATAAGCATCTGCAGCACTACTCTGCCTGATACACCAACTCTACGCGATCTCCTGCTTTGACGTCTTGATCAAACCATGGCAGTTTGACATTGAGAAACGGGACGGCATCAATGCGGGTCCTCATGACCTCTTTGCCATTAAGAAATGTCTTGAGTGTCCCTTTGGTGGCTTGCTTGAAACGAAGGGTTGTCAGCCGAGGGTGGGGCGCATGAATGTCAATGAGTCCAGGGCTCATCCATGCAATGGCATCATCCGCTTCGATGGTAATGGTCTGCAAAGGTGTGTCATCCCCAAGCGATGCGTGAATGGCCTGAGCGGCCTCACGCCCTTCAAAATAGCATTTAAACGCTGTCAATGCTCCGCGTAGGGCATTACCGGCAACGAAGATAGCCGGATCATCGGTCTGGTAATTCTGGGTCACCCAGGCAGAGTTGTTGCGATGGTCAAAGCGGGGGAGTGTGCGCTGCATGAGGGCGCTCTCAGGTGTAAAACGGCCTGTGAAAATGACGCCGTCACAGGCTATAGTCTCTTTGTGGCCATCCCGTTCGATCGTGACACCGGTGATCTCTTTGCCTTCCCCTTCGATGGTGATATGTTCTACGCCGGTATGGACGGGGGTCTTGAGCAGATATTCAGCGGCAGGCTTGAGTGGGGCAAACATTTCGATACGGGGGGATTCGTCGACCATAGCGGCCACATCGATCCCAGCGTGACGACAAGTCATAAGTGCTGAGAATCCCACCGATTCGGTTCCGATGACGACAGCACGATCGAAGGGTTTGCGATCATGAAGATAGACAAATCGCTGCAAAGCACCGGTGGTGATGATATTGGGACTGCGTACTCCGGAGACCAAACGAGCGGAGCGTGGAGTCTCGCGGGCACCCAGTGCCAACAAGGTGCGCTGGGTCTGGTAGCGCTTGAGCCCTTTGGGCGTGCTGAAGGTCAACAAGCCATCCTCGATGGAAATAAGGGTATGACGCAAGTGGATCGCGATACCAGACTGCTGCGCAATGCCGGCTAGCTTTTTGGCATAGTTTGGCCCCGTCATCGGCCATTTGAACTCGGCTATGCCAAAGCCACCATGGCCACAGTGGCGCGGCACACCTCCCGCGGCTTCTTCTCGGTCAAAAACGGCGATATTGCTGTGTCCGAGTTTGGCCAGCTCAATCGCAGCACTCAGGCCCGATGGACCAGCACCGATCACGGCAACTTCTACGGAGGAAATGTTGGTTTCAGGTTGGGGTGTGTTATTGGCTTTAGGCACGATCGCCTCCTTGCTCTTCTTCGATAATTTCGGCAACAGCGGCCGCACAGTTGAAGCCCTGGCATCGTCCCATGCCAGCGCGGGTGCGACGCTTGAGGCCACCCCAGGTCCCCGCTCCCGTCTCGCCACGAAGGGCATCGCGAATCTCCCGTTCGGTGACGTGCTCACAGTGGCAGACAATTCGCTCGTGGCCCGGCTGCTCAAAATCGCGCGTAGAGAAGACGCTGATATTGGGTGTTTTGATCTTGGGCGGTGGGGACGGTGTATCCGTATAGCGTGTATCATGAAGCTCCCAAATATGTTTGGCGAGTCCCAGTGAAGAGGTCAGTCCGGTGGAGCGAATACCACCGACAGTGATCCAGTTGGCATCGTCGTTGACCATGACGCGATATTGGGGCTCATTGGAAGCCGGGCGCAGGCCGGCAAACGTGGCAATGATTTTGTGTTCACGCAGGGCGGGGAGGATCTGATAGGCTTTGGTTTCGAGGTCACGGAGGGTCTCATCAACGGTGCGACTGTCGACACGACTGACTTGGTCTTCAGCGGTAGGGCCGACGAGGATATTGCCAAAGGCAGTGGGGGTGACGACCACTCCCTTGGTGATTTTGGTCGGCACGGGGAGAATGATGGTCCGAATCAAGTCGTAAGCTGTCTCATCAAAGATGATAAACTGTCCTTTTCTCGGAATGATTTTAAAGTCTTCGGATCCCTTGATCTTGTCCACAATATCGCCGTACAGTCCGGCGGCATTGATGACAGTTTTGGCGCGCAAAACCCCTCGGGTGGTCTGCAACTCCCAATGCTCACCGGTATGATGGCCACCGGTTACTTCATGGGAAAAAGCCGTTTTTCCTCCGGCAGCGACCCCTTGCTTGAGGTAGGCGAGCGGGGCGCGCCATGGGTCAATCAGGGCTTCATCATGGACAAGCATGGCACCCAATGCTTCACGGGAGAGATGGGGTTCACGCTTGTGGAGCTGGGCGGCATCGAGAATATCAAGCGCTTGGACACCATTCCCAAACCCCTTTTTCTGTATGGCATCGAGCTTGTCTCGCTGCTCCTCGCTCCATGCGACCACGACGGCTGAAGTCTGGCGGAAGCTGAGGTCGAGTTCGTCTTTGATTTTCATGTATTCTGCATAACCGTCTTTGACGCATTGCAACTCAAGACTCTCCGGTGGTGCATCAAAGCCTGTGTGGAGAATGGCGCTATTGCCCTTGCTAGCCCCTTCGAGAATGTCATTGCTTCGTTCGACGAGGAGGGTCTTGGCACCCTGCAGGGAAAATTGCCGAAAAATTCCCGCCCCTACGACACCAGCACCGATCACTGCGACATCAAAAACATCATCAGAATCAAAGGCAATAGCCTTGGGCGAAAATAGGTTATTTAGGTCAATTTTGTTCACAGTAATACTCCACATGATTTAAAATTGTTATATTTTACTCTTAATTAAATTATATTGACGTTGCAAGGCGTTTTTCTGCTTCCATTTGTTGTGTTTTTATGTAGCTTCTGTCCCATTGGAGCTCTCGGGCCATGATATCGACTACGCGTGACAGGAGTGCTTCGGCCTTGTACTGGTTTGTCAATCCGATTCCGCTACGACGCACAAGGAAGTCCAGGGGCTTGCGAACATACTCGTGATGAATAGTGTAGCGAATCTCAGCATGGGTTATGGCCCATTCGCTCTCATCGGTTATATAGTCGGCAACATGGGGTGCACGGTCACCGTATAGATCATAGAGACGCTTGGCGTCACGGACGAGACGCTGGTCTTGTTTTAAGCGACTCATGACTATTTCGCGAGGTGTTTGGCTGCCGAGGAGTTGATGGTTTTTAGTCGAGCAGGGGTGAGCATGGGACAAGGCTGGCCATTGCATAATGAGTTGGTCAAGAGCCTGCTCGGCCATGGCGCGATAGCCTGTCCATTTCCCTCCGGCAACCGTAAAAAGGCCGGAGGGGGAGAATTGATATTCAGACTCTCGTACTAGAGTGGCTGTTTCATGCTTGGAATCAGAGGCTACAAGAGGGCGTAGGCCGGAAAATACAGAAAGAATGTCGTCACGTGTCGCCTTGATGGCTAGGTAATGATTGAAATGCTCAAGGAGGAAATCAATCTCGGCATCATTGACAGCAGGATGCTCTGAGAGGGGAGCAGGGTGGTCAGTGGTGCCGACTAGGCAGTGCCCGTTCCACGGCAAAGCAAAAATCAAACGCCCATCGGAAGTCTTGGGGATCATGACTCCTTGTGAATCGGGCAAAAAATGTGCCGGCAAAACAATATGCGCGCCGCTGCTTGTCTCGATCAAAGGCTTGCATTCTGGATGATCAAGGCGACGGATCGTATCGACGAAGGGGCCAGTGGCATTGACGATGGCTGTGGCATGAAATTGGACATTGGTGTCGTTGAGTTTGTCATGGACTTCGACGCCATGGATCTGACCATGGGTATCCTTGAGCACTTGAGTCACTTGATGGTAGTTATGGATGCCTGCTCCAGCTGCTTCTGCACTCTGCAAGAGGGCGATCACCATCCGAGCATCATTGAAAGCCCCATCAAAATAGCTGACTGCACCTTTGAGGCCTGCTGGATCAAGGGCACGATTTTTTCGCAATGCCGAAGAGGCACTGAGTAGTTTGCTTTTCCCAAGTGATGCCTTGCCGCTGATTCGGTCATACAAAAAAAGTCCAGCATAGACATAAGGGAGTTCGTGCCAACGATACAGGGGAGTAATGAGCTCGATTGGGTGAGCCAAATGGTGCGCATTGCGCAGGAAGTATTGGCGTTCACGCAGCCCTTCGCGCACCAGGCGCCATTGATCGATATTGAGGTGCTTGACTGCTGCCTCAAGATAGCGAACCCCACCATGTACGAGCTTGGTGCTGCGACTGCTGGTGCCTTCACCAAAATCGTTCTGTTCCAGCAGAACAACAGAGAGCCCTCTCAGCGCTGCATCAAGAGCAATTCCTGCCCCTGTCGCGCCACCACCAATAACAATAAGATCCGTTTGTGTGTTCATGTGGTGTCCAATGTATGGTCGATTGGTGACATGATAACATGCTTTGATAGTGTTTTCTCATATCCAGTGTGAAACAACATGGTTTTATCATGAACAAATGTGATGTTGATAATCTTTTTTGGTATACTTGGGGAAAAATACAGGATGGGGTATGGGGTATGATCTCAATGACAAGCTGGTGATCGCGATCTCTTCACGGGCATTGTTTGATCTCGAAACAGAAAATTCCATCTACGATGAGCAGGGGCTGGAGGCATATTATCGCCATCAGCTTGCGCACATCAATGAGCCGCTTTCTCCTGGGTCGGGATTTCGCTTTGTCCGCAACTTGCTGCAGATCAATGCCCAGTTTGATACACCCCTGATCGAAGTGATTATTCTCTCGCGCAACAATGCGGCCACCGGCCTACGCATCGGTCGGACGATCGAGCATTATGATTTGCCTATCGAGCGGAGTGGTTGGACAGCGGGTACATCCGTGGTGCGCTACTTGCATCCCTTCAAGGTCGATCTGTTCCTCTCGGCATATGCTCCCGATGTCGAAGAGGCGATTGCCGGTGGCTTTGCCGCTGCGACAATCCTGCCTCATACCCCGGTTAGTGATGCAGAAGGCGACATCGTCAAGATTGCATTTGATGGGGATGCGGTGCTCTTCGGAGGAGAAAGTCAGGCTATCTATGATGCACAGGGTCTGGAGGCGTTCATTGCCCATGAGCGAAAGCATGCCCGAAAGCCTCTCTCCAAGGGGCCATTTTTTAAATTTCTCAAAACCCTTTCTGAAATTCAAGAGCGTTTCCCCATGGAGCGATCCCCGATCCGTACGGCGCTCGTCACAGCACGCAACTACACCACTCATGAGCGTGTACTTGGTACACTGGATGCCTGGGGCGTGCGAGTGGATGAAGCGTTTTTTCAAGGAGGTGTCGATAAGCATGAAGTGATCGAAGCATTCGGCGCTGATATCTTTTTCGATGATCAGGATGCTCATCTCGTGCCCGCCTCTGAAGCGACACCGAGTGCCAAGGTGCCATATCGCCCATGAAGTTATCTCGCCATGCTCCCGGACACCCGCGCCGATCGCTCAACTGCCTGAGCATGTCTGCTGCCCAGGCATGCGCCCTCTCGCTCTATCATCGATGCATGAAAAAGATCAGCGGCCGCAAGCGGATCATCACTCGCAACGGCTTTCGCGGCAAATGCCAGTGCTTCACCGATCGCCATGCGATCGTCACACTTCAAACTCATGTACACGGAAGTGCCGTCTGCCTCTCTGCCGGACAAAGCCCGCCATATTCTTCTTTTTGAACTTCGTTACGTTATGTTTTACAATGCGCATGATTGGGTCATGCAATATTGATTACAAAAGGATTATCTATGGTTAAAAATCTTGGAGAAAAGTACAGTCCACTGTATTTTCTCGCTTCACTTGGTAACGGCGGTATGGTGGTGACATTTTTCATCTATTTGACTTTCTCGATTAAACATAAAAAGACACCAGTGGTGATCTTCGAGCAGTGGTGGCCGGTCTTTCAGCATGCGCCGATTTGGAAGCAGGCGTTGATCGCGTTTGCACTGATAGGAATTTTGTACTTTTTCGTCAACCACATCCGCTTGCTGGTGTGGAATATCCGTGAGTTTGGCCTCTTCAAAAAGACGGAAGCTTATACAAAATTAAAAAACAGCAATGCTGAGGTTACTCTCATGGCCATTCCTCTGACAATCGCCATGACGATCAATACTTTGTTTATCATCGGCGCGATCTTTGTCCCTGGTCTCTGGCCGATCGTACAGTATATTTTCCCACTTTCACTGATCGGATTTCTGCTGACCGGATTTTATTCGCTGAAAATTTTTGGTGACTACTATCAGCGATTGCTGATACATGGCGGATTTGATTTCAAGGGCAACAACTCCATGGCGCAGATGATCTCTATCCTCTCGTTTGCGATGAGTGGCGTGGGACTGGCAGCAGTGGGGGCAATGAGCCACAATGCTATTGTGTATGGCGTGGCAATGTTTGGTACCATTTTCTTTATTGTAACTGCTATGATTCTTGCTATCTTGCAGGGGATTCAGGGATTTAATTCCATGATGGAACACGGGATCAGCAAAGAGGGGTCTCCGTCACTTTGGATCGCTATTCCGATCCTGACGCTGATAGGTATTTCGATCATCCGTCTCTATTTCGGTTCCTTTCACCATTTCGGTGAAGGGGGTCAAGACTGAGTTCGCACCGCTGTTCGGGGTCACGTCGATGGTGGTTGCAATGCAAATCATGTCCGGTGTCATGGGCTACAAGATTATGCGCAAGCTGAACTATTTCAAAGATTACGTCCATGGTGACAAGAAGTCTCCCGTGAGTTTTTCGCTGATCTGCCCAGGAGTGAGTGCTTTCGTCTTTGGAATGTTTTTTGCGTTTGTCGGACTGGCGCATAACGGGATCGTCGCCCCTTTTAGTATCCCTTTCTGGATTGTCGTGGCACCGTATATTTATATTTGGGTTCAGACCCTGCTGACGCTGCGCACTCTGACCAAAAAAATGTTGTACTGAAATGTAATTAATATGTAATTCATGCAGAATGGATTATAATAGTCCAAATGATAGGAGAGAGGTGTGTGTTGCGTGGAATGATACTGAGCCTAATGATCCTGTTGTCTGTTGATGCAAGGGCAGATACACAGGATGCAAACATGGAAGATTTCTCAACCGTATGGCTGATAAAAAACTATGATATTGGTATCATGATTCCAACGGATCCTGCTTATGCATACGCATACTCGATTGATTGGGGCGATGGCAAGAGGCAATCGGGCCTCACAAAAAGTGCGGTGCATGTTTACGACAAGAGCGGGAAATACACTGTTCGCATACGCGGAAAGTTTCCGCACTTGTTGATGGCAACTGGCAACGTATTGTCCTCGAGCAACGGAGTTCAGGCTCGCAATGCCGCAAAACTGTTGAGAGTGTTGTCTTGGGGCAAGATCGAGTGGCGCAGCATGGAGAATATGTTTGCCCATTGCTCCAACATGACCATGGACACCGCATCGGTTCCCGATCTTTCTCATGTGAGCTCCATGAAAAATATGTTTGCCGGTGCAACACGCTTTGACAGTGATATTCATGACTGGAATGTCTCGACAGTGACCGATATGTCGGGGATGTTTTATGAAGCCACGGCCTTCAACCAGCCATTGAATAGCTGGAATACGAGTCACGTGACAACGATGCGAGGCCTATTTGGGCATGCCACCCACTTCAATCAGCCATTGCATGACTGGGATCTCTCTTCTGTTAGGGATATGGCCGGGATGTTTGAAGGGGCTGCTGACTTTGATCAGGCGCTGAACGATTGGAATGTTTCTCGTGTTGCTGATATGTCAGAGATGTTCGCCTTTGCGCGTCGCTTCAATCATCCACTGGATCACTGGGATACAGCTCAGGTGGTCAATATGCGTAAAATGTTTCGCTTTGCTCGAGCATTTCATGACCAAGATCTGAGTCATTGGAGTGTGCGACGCGTCACGCGACATAGTGGATTTTTCCAAAGAGCTGGTATCAACAATCAGGAGCCACACTGGCCATAACCATCCCTTTTATCTCTCTTGCTTCGAATACGCAATTGCCAGCTTTGCCCCTAGCCGAGCATTGTTGTAGACCAGCTCAATGTTGGCACGCAGCGAATCTCCTCCGGTCAGCTCTTTGACTTTTGCCAACAAAAAAGGCGTGCTTTCTTTCCCTTTGATTCCTAGAATGTCTGCTTCTTTTAGTGCTTGGTCGATGGCCGTATTGATGGTGTCGAGCTCCATGGCGTATGCCTGCGGGATGGGATTGGCGACGACGACACCACCCTGGAGATTGAGGTCCCATTTGGCCTTGAGTGCGTTGGCGAGAGCCTCGGGTGTCTGGACGTTGTAATCGACGCTGTAGCCGCTCTTGCGTGTATAAAATGCCGGCAATTCATCGGTCTGGTATCCTATGACGGGTACCCCTTTGGTTTCGAGGTATTCCAGTGTCAAGGGGATATCCAGTATGGACTTGGCTCCAGCGCACACCACGGCGACATCGGTTCTGCTGAGTTCTTCTAAATCCGCTGAGATGTCAAAAGTCTGTTCCGCTCCTCGATGTACTCCGCCGATCCCGCCGGTAGCAAATACCTTGATCCCGGCCAGATTGGCGATGATCATGGTAGCAGCCACAGTGGTCGCACCATCAAATTGATTGGCGATTGCGAAGGGGATATCGCGGCGGCTGGTTTTGACCGCCGCTTGACCTGCTTTGCCGAGTGCATCGATCTCATCGGGACTCAAACCAACTTTTAGTCGCCCTTGGATTATGGCGATTGTCGCAGGAATAGCCCCTTCGTCTCGGATGATTTTTTCTACATGCTGAGCGGTCTCCACATTCATCGGGTAAGGCATGCCATGGGAGATGATCGTGGATTCCAGAGCGACCACCGGTCGGCCATCCTCAAGCGCCGCCTGTATTTCGTCGCTAATATCCATGTAGGTTTTATATGATGTCATCGTGTTCCCTTTTTATAATTTTTGATGCACGAAATCTAAATCTTTGATGATAGCTTCGATGCGTTGTGGTGAGAGCATGGGGCTGATGGTCTCTTCGGAGCGTATGGCTAAAGTTGATACACCCATGGCGAAGCGAACCTGATCTTCTATTTCGCCTCCTTGGCACAAACCATACACCAAACCCGCCACGAAGGCATCCCCTGCACCTGATGCACTGATCATATCGACCGCTGCGGTACGGATGACTCCCTCTTGGTCATGGGTTTTAAAATACACACCCTCGGCACCCATGGTGATAAAACAATTCTTCACCCCTTGTGACATGAAAAAGCTGCCCGCTTTTTGCAGATCGTCTGTGCTGCGTATGGGAAAACCTGTGAGAATTTCTGCCTCGATTCTGTTGGGTTTGATGGTGTGAAAATATTTTAGCAAACTCCTCGCTTTGTTTGCTTTGCTAGCCGAGACGGTATCGAGAATAAACGGAGCCGTGAAGTGCGTCACAAGGTACGACAAGATCTCCGGCAGGTTGGTGTCTACTACGCAGTAAAGTGCATTTTGGATGAGATCAGCGTGCGCCTGTATGTACGCGAGATCCATCCGATTCAGTATATCCATATGCGCGATCCCTACATGCATATCCCTCGCCTCATCCAGTACACACAGGTAGGTAGAGGTGGGCGCATCGGCGATCAGGGTTGCATCCATGTCTAGCCCGATGGCTTGCGCATGATCGAGAATCTTCCTGCCATGGACGTCATTGCCTACGACACTCAGAAGTTTTGTCTCGACACCCAGACGTGCGAGATTTTCTGCGATGTTTCTCCCCACGCCTCCCAGTGAAGTCTTGACCACGCCGGGATTGGAATCACCAAGAAGGAGTTCCCCGTTAGGGTAGCCCTCTATGTCGATATTGGAGCCACCGATGACGCAGACATAAGGGGCGGACAATGCTTGGGTGTTGTGCCTTGGCATTATGCGCTATAGCCTGACTGCTCGAGTGCTTTTTTGGCCTGTTTGGCTAGCAAGGTATGGCGCAGTTGTTTTATCGGCCACAAGACCTTCCAGCTCATCAAATAGGCACCCTTGAGTGTGAGACTTCTTTGGCCATCCACGACGGCATCGTTAGCATAGCCTTGCTCTATCAAATCATCAAGTTCTCTATTGAAAAATGATTCAAGGAATGCACAATAATCATCTCCATCATAAAAAAACTTTTTCTTGTCTGTATTGAGGCGAGCCACAAGAGGTTTGGCGATAGCGAGCAGTGTTTCGAGATCGTGCACATCGGGATAGCTCAGTGTCGTTTTTAGGCTCGTTTTTGGGTAGATCTCATCCACGGATGAATTGTTGATACTCAAGACCGTATCTTCGTCATACAGCTGGGTAAATTCAGCATATGTGAGGCTCATTGCCGTACTTTGCATGCTGGTAATGCCTCCATGGAGTCCGAGATCTGCATTGCGATAAAGACTAAAAGAGGTATGCGTTTTTTCATTGGTAAATTGGCCTGAGCCAAGGTAGCTGAAGCCTAAGGTTTGTATCTTTAGGTGGTATTGGATATGCAGTTCGTCTTGTCCGACAAAGAACTGCACTTTGTCTTTGATCGGTTCAAGTTTGTATCGGGCCGGCATTTTATTGTTTTTCAATACAAACAAAGGCATGACAAGGTACATAAAAATCAGGTAGACACCCAAAAGTTGAAGAACAAACATCATAGCCTTACTGCCCTCGCTTTGCATAAAACTCACGTCGAAACGCCTCAAACCGTCCCGCAATGATCGCCTCGCGGATCTGCTTCATCAACTCAAGATAATAATAGAGATTGTGAATAGTGCCGAGACGGAAGTAGGTGAGTTCACGGGCGCGGTAGAGATGGCGGAGGTAGGATCGGGAATAATGCTGGCAGGTGTAGCATCCACAGTCAGGGTCGACGGGGCTCTCGTCGGTGGTAAAGGTGGATTTTTTGATGTTGACTTTGCCAAAACTTGTAAAGAGCGTACCGTTGCGTGCGTTGCGGGTGGGCATAACGCAGTCGAACATGTCGACACCCCGTGCTACGTTTTCGACGAGGTCTTCGGGGGTGCCGACTCCCATGAGGTATCGGGGCTTATCGGTGGGCATAAAAGGGGTCGTCCACTCGACAGTATCATACATCGCCTGATTGGGCTCACCGACGCTGAGCCCTCCGATCGCGAAGCCGTCAAAATCAAGTGCCGTGAGCTCCTGGGCGGACTGCTTGCGAAAGCCCTGATCAGTACCCCCCTGGATGATGGCGAAAATATTTTGATCGATGCCGACCCCATCGCTCTGTCTCTGCCGATGATAAGTGATCGAACGCTCCGCCCAGCGGGTGGTGCGGGCGATGCTCTCGGCTATGCGTGCTTTTTCGGCGGGCAGGGCGATGAGATCATCGAGGATCATCATGATATCAGAGCCTAGATTATACTGGATATCGAGGACTTTTTGGGGCGTGAAGTGATGACTGCTTCCGTCGATATGGCTGCGAAACGTGATGCCATCCTCGGCATACTTAACGTTGTCTGAGAGCGAAAAAGCCTGAAAACCGCCGCTGTCAGTCAAGAAACTTTTGGGAAACTGGGTAAACCCGTGCAGGCCACCCATCTGTGCTACGGTCTCATCGCCAGGGCGCAAATAGAGATGATAGGTGTTGCCGAGGATGATTTGGGGCTGGAGATGGGTCTGCAAGTCGATCGCATCGAGGGCCTTGACAGCACCTACGGTACCCACAGGCATAAAGACCGGCGTCTGGATTGTAGAGTGGGCTGTGGTGAGCGTGGCAGCACGTGCGGAACCGTCGGTGGCTTCAATGTGGAATGTCATTATGGTATAATCCTGATAATCAAATTGTGAAATTGTACCTAAAAAGAGAAAAATGCAGAATATATTGATCCTTGCTGATGGCTCCATTGCCAATGAACTGATCCAGCGCATCAGCCAGAAGCGTATCGGTGCCAACTACTATACGGTTGTTATGCCACATCCAAGCGAAGAGAAAGAGAAGCATGCAGCCAACATCGAGATGCACCATTTTGATCCAACCAGCAGGCTGAAGCTAAGCGCTTTGATGGGGGCGCATGATTTCTCAACCGTGTTTGTCGTCATGGCGAAACCGCACGAGGGTCAAGCCTGCTTGGAAAATATCCGATCCGTAGACGAACAAGTGCCTGTGGTGATACTGGATGATGGAGAGGCAGCAGAGGAGATAGCCGAGCACGCAACGCACGTTATCCCTACTACGCAAGTCGTCGCCAGTCGCCTCTACGATCACCTCCCCAATGTCCCAGTTGTCGCCCACAATGTCGGATTGGCTCATGGGGAGATCATGGAGGTTCTCGTCCCTTATGGGAGCAGCTTTGCCTACCGTCATGTTGGTTCCATTGCTCAGGTCAAGTGGCGCATCGCAGCGATTTATCGGGAGCAAAAGCAGATTTTACCGACCAGCGGCACCATGATCCGTCCCATGGATGCTCTTTTGATCCTGGGCAAACCGCAAGTGCTGAACAATATTTATCAGCGTATCAGTAAAAAAGCGGGGCGTTTTCCTGAGCCGTTTGGGCGCTATCTGTATCTGTTTCTTGACCTCTCAGAAGATGAATTGAATGCCCTTCACTACATAGAAGAGGCCTTGCAGCTCCTGGAGCTCGCCGAAAAAACTCGCCTGTATATCCGGGTCATGCATGTCGGGGATTTTGCTATATTGGACACGATTCGTTCATACGAGCGTGAGGATGTGATGATTCATGTGGCATTTGATGCACAAGAGCCCGAAGTCGTCTTGCTGGATGATATGATTGAGCTGGACATTGGTCTGGTGCTGATGAATCCTGTGTCCTTTCGCAACCCAGCCATTGCAGACGAAATGCTTGGGCAGAAAAAATTGGTCTTTCTTTTTGGGGATTCTCCCTTTTATGCAGCGGATCATTCTGTGGTACTGATGACCAATGAGGCAGAGATGGAGTCGATCTCATCGACACTGTTTTATGCCTCAGAGACCTTGGAGCTGACACCCCATATCTGCTACTATGACCCGGATGGTGATTTCGATGGAAATACCATGATCATCGAGCACTACGAAACGCTTGCGCGTATCTTTCAAACCCCAATCATCGTCGAGGAAAAAACACTCAATCCTATTCGTGCACTTGAAGCGATGGAAAATATCTTGCAGATAGTCCCCTTTACTCCTGAATTGCTCGAGACAAACCTTTTGTCATTTTTTTCAACTCACCTGAGTGACTACCTTCTTCGGTCAACCCGTCACCCCAAATTGCTGATTCCGGCAGAGACACAATAGCGGTTTAAATACTTTTAAGATAAAATCTAACCTATTTTATATCCAAGGATACACCGTGGTAGTTCCCATTGAGCTCGCATTGCCCGAGTCTGTCACCTACGACATTACGATTGATACCTTGCCGAATCTGGCATTTGATCGCAAGGTCGCGGTCGTGACCAATCCGACAGTGTGGGGTCTACACGAAGAGTACCTTATGGCACATGTGGCTGGGGTAGATATCGAGGTAATCACCGTGCCCGATGGAGAAGAATACAAGACGCTTGACACGGTGGTCTCGATCCTTGATCGGCTTTTTGAGACCCGTTTTGACCGCAAGAGTCTTTTGATCGCTTTTGGGGGAGGAGTCATTGGAGACATGACAGGTTTTACGGCGAGCCTCTATCAGCGAGGAATTGACTTCGTGCAGATCCCTACGACTCTGCTAAGCCAGGTCGATGCGAGCGTCGGTGGAAAAACCGGGGTCAATAATGCTTGGGGCAAAAACCTCATCGGTGCCTTCTATCAACCTAAAGCAGTCTATATTGACCCCTATTTTTTAACAACATTGCCCGATCGTGAGTTTGCTGCCGGTGTAGCCGAAGTGATCAAAATGGCGGTGATGTTTGATGCGGATTTTTTCACCTATCTTCAGGAACATGACCTGCGTGATCCGGCTGTGATCCGTGAGATGATCCGCCGCAGCGTCACCCTCAAGGCCGACGTGGTCAATCAGGATGAAAAAGAGTCCGGTATCCGAGCGGTGCTCAATTACGGCCACACCTTTGGGCATGTGGTTGAGAATGAGACCAACTATACTCGCTATTTGCATGGTGAAGCGGTTGCGATCGGAATGGTGATGGCCAATGCATTGGCTGTGCATCTTGGACTTTTATCAGCAGAAGAAGCCGAAGCAATCCGCACGTTGCTGGCAGACAATGCTTTGCCAACGCATTATCACGTAGTCGATGTCGAAGCATTTTATGATCATTTCTTTCTCGACAAGAAGAGCAATCGAGGTGCGATCACTTTCATTCTCCCCAATGGGAGGATTGGCACCCACGTGATGCGCAATGATCTCGACGCGGACGACGTCAAGGCCTCCCTTGCAGCATGGGAAGGCCGCACATGAGACGCCTTGCTGATGTGCTGACGGTCGTGGCGTTTTGGGCACTGGCAAGCGGCGCCCTGATTGCAGAAGAGAATGCCACGCTGGTGCTTTCGTCTCCCGCTGTTCATGTCGTACAAAATGATTTCTCGACCGCCAAGCTAAAAAAACTGCGTAGCGAATATGATGCCATAGAAAAAGAAGAGGGCAAGGGGAATGTTTGGTCAAAAATTTACAGCAACTACACCACATATCAGGATTTGCGCAAGCGCTTCGATAAACTTTCAAAACGTGTCTATGTCCTGACCAACACCAAAGACACCACCCCGGATGAACAAGATGAGTTGCGCAATGCACGAACAGAGCGGGAGACGCTCCAAGGCAAGCTGCAATTGCTAAAAGAGTACCAGGACAACCCTTTTCAGAAGCTTCTGACGCCACCGGAAATCGAAAAATCCCCTGTGATTGGCAACCCCTTTGCTATCATTGGTGCTTTGTCTTACAAGGAAAAGCTCAACGGCGAACAAAAAAAATACAAAGCCGTGCATGCTGACCTCCTTAAGGTGATCGACCGCCTCAAGACCAAAGAGCATATCCTCAAGCAAATGATCTCACTCGATATCAGCAACAAGGCCCTGCATAGCAAGCTTCAGGCGATTGACAAAGAGCTGGAGACGCTCAAGCCGGCTGAAGAGATATTCAAAACGACCGAAGGGGTCTATGCTAAAAAATTAGAAGAAGTACGTATCAAGGTCAATACGGATATTCGCCGCGAGATCAACAAGGCACTTTTGATTACGACTGTTGTCATTGGGTTTTTTCTCCTGTTTCTTGCGATCAAATTCCTCATTCAGAGGTACATGTCCAAAAAAGAGAGCTTTTACCTCATCAACAAAGCCCTCAACTTTATTTTTCTCAATATCGTCCTATTGATTCTTCTTTTTGCCTACATTGAGAATGTCAGTTATCTTGTGACCATCCTTGGCTTTGCCTCAGCCGGTATTGCGATTGCGATGAAAGACTGGTTTATGTCAATTCTTGGCTGGTTTGTGATCGTCATTGGCGGCAGCGTGCACGTCGGCGATCGGGTCAAGTTTGTCCGAGGCAATGTACAGTATGTAGGGGATATTGTCGATATCTCCCCGCTACGGATGACCATGCAAGAGGATATTACTCTGACGACTTATATGCACAACCGCCGTTCGGGTCGGATTATTTTTATCCCAAACAACTACATCTTTACTGACATGCTGGCCAACTATTCGCATGCCGGCCTCAAGACAGTCTGGGATGGAATTGATCTGACGATCACGTACGATTCCAATGTCTCCAAGGCAGCCGGCATTGCCAAAGAGATTGTCAAAAAATACTCCAAAGGCTACACCGATATTACCCGAAAACAGCTCAACAAATTGCGCAAAAGCTACCATTTGAAAAACACCAACGTCGAGCCACGTGTGTATACGTTTATTGAGCCATATGGGATCAAAATCAGTGCCTGGTATATGACCAATGCTTTTGCCACACTGACCTTGCGCAGCACGATCTCGATGGAGATACTTGAGCGGATTGCAGCAGAGAGTGATATCGAGCTGGCCTACCCGACTCAGGCGCTTTATGTCAACAAAAACATTCCCGCTCCGACGGCTCCGCCCCAAGAACATGTCATGGATGCAGATCCTCGGGATTATGTCTGATGTCCCCTAAGCGTGTTCATTTCAAGACCTTCGGCTGTCGCACCAATCAGTTCGACACCCAGGTCATGATGGCCAAACTGAAGGATTTTGATCTGGTTGACCGCGAAGAGTCAGCCGACACGATCGTCGTCAACTCCTGTACTGTCACCAATGGCGCTGATGCTTCGGTACGCAACTACATACGCTCGGCTCGCCGCAAAAATCCTGATGCGCGGATCATTCTCGCCGGATGCGGCTCTCACTCCAAGGGAGAGTCGCTGTTTGAGGGCGAGGAAGTTTTTGGTGTGATGGGCCACTCGGAAAAAGAGAAGATCCATGACCTACTGCAGCGTTCGGAGCGCTTCTATGAGATTGGAGATCTCGAGCATGTTGATCAGACAATCGTACATGAATTTGTCGGAAAATCTCGGGCTTTTATCAAAGTCCAAGAGGGGTGTGACTTTGCTTGTTCGTACTGCATTATCCCATCGGTACGGGGCGGGGCACGCTCGTACCCCATCGCACAAATCGAAGAGCAGGTGCGCATATTGGCCGCCAATGGTTTTGGAGAATTTATCCTCACCGGTACCAACGTAGGCAGCTACGGCAAAGAGATCGGCTCTGCGATGGCTGAGCTTCTGCAGCGCCTCTCGCTACTGCGGGGGGTGCGTCGTATCCGTATCGGCAGCTTGGAGCCGATCCAGATAGATGCGGCTTTTCTTGAGCTTCTTGATGAGCCGTGGATGGCGCGACACCTGCATATTGCGCTTCAGCATACTAGCGATGCGATGCTTTCGCGTATGAACCGACGCAATGCCTATGCATCGGATCTGCGCCTGTTTGATCATTTGGCGGAGCGAGGGTATGCGCTGGGTACAGACTTCATCGTCGGCCATCCGGGGGAGGGGGATCGTGAGTGGACTGAGGCCATGGAGCGGATCGATCGTCTGCCGTTGACCCATGTCCATGCCTTTACATATTCTCAGCGCGATGGCACGGCCTCGGCATTGATGCGGGACATCGTACGCGGCGACATAGCCAAAGCTCGGCATCGAGAGCTTAGTGAGCGGATTGCGATCAAAAATCTTGCGTTTCGACAAGAACATGATCATGATTTGACGGTCCTGATTGAAAATGGAAAAACAGGTATTTTCAATGGTTTTGATCAATACTTCAATCGCATACAAGTGCACTCGGATGAAGATTTGAGTGGCAACTGGATCAACCTCGCAAAAGCAGAAGTCTCAACGCAAGGCAATCACGCCAGCGTGTAGTGTATTTCTGTTTCGCTCGGATAGGCTTTGTTTTGTTTTTTATGTTTTATCTGTCTGTATGGTCGTTTTTTTGTCAATTTTAGATAAAATATTCTTAGAACATCAAAAGGAATCTTTATGACAAATATCGTGATCACCGGCTGCAGCACGGGAATCGGACTTGCGACAGCCAAATACTTGCAGAATCGTTTTGTACGTATCTATCCGACCGCACGGCGGATTGAGGACGTGGAGATGCTGCGCGGGCTTGGGTTTGCCGATGCCATGCAGCTGGACGTGCGTGACCCGGAACAGATTGCGTCGGTGATCAGCACGGTACTTGAAAAAGACGGAAGCATTGATGTATGGTTCAACAATGCAGGCTACGGGCAGATGGGAGCCGTCGAGGATGTCCCCACATCGGTGCTGCGTGAAGAGTTGGAGACCAATGTCCTCGGCTTGCATGAGTGTACCCGCCAAATCATTCCTGTCATGCGCAAGCAGGGACATGGCAAGATAATTCAGCACTCATCGGTATTGGGGATTATTGCCTTGCCGTTTCGGGGCGCTTACAATGCCAGCAAATATGCCATCGAGGGTCTGACGGACACTTTGCGTCTAGAACTCAAAGGCACAGGTATCTATCCTGTCCTGCTCAACACGGGTCCTGTCACGAGCCGTTTTCGGGATACGGCGATTGCATCATTGGAGCAGATTGACACCGGTGAGTCTGTGTTTGCGAGTCAGTATGAAGCTACCCGAGGGGGCACGGCCAAGCGCGTCCCTTTTAATGAAGGGCCTGAGTCCGTCGCACGCGTGGTATATGAGATCATAGCAGCCGAAAAGCCCAAGCCTCGCTACTACATCACCAAAGCTACGTATTTGCTGGGTTACGCCAAGCGAATATTGAGCTCGGCATGGCTGGACAAAATACTTCTCAAAGTCTAAACAAGGATCAAAAATGGATAAAATAAAAATAGGAGTGGTCACCACAAGCGACCGAGCACACGCCGGGATTTACGAAGACGTCTCCGGCAAGGCAATCATGGAAGTGATGAAAGAGTACTTGCAAAATGAATGCGAGTACGAATACCACTGTATTCCAGACGATCAGCCGCTGATCGAGACGACGCTGGTGCAGTTGGCGCGAGACAAAAAATGCGACCTGATCGTCACCACCGGCGGTACAGGCCCAGCACCACGGGATGTCACCACTGAGGCGACCCTCAATGTTTGCCAGAAGATCCTCCCTGGTTTTGGTGAGCAGATGCGGGCGGCCAGCCTCGAGCACGTTCCTACTGCGATTCTTTCCCGCCAAACTGCTGGGATTTGCAACGGTGCGCTTATCATCAACCTCCCCGGCAAACCCAAGGCGATCCGGGAGTGTCTCGATGCGGTCTTTCCGGCGGTTCCGTACTGCATCGACTTGATCGGCGGTCATTACATGGAAACAGACGAGAATGTCATCAAGGCATTTCGCCCCAAGGCCAAATGATGAACGTTGCATTTATCGAAGCCAAGTTTGATGAGATTTATGCCGAACTCACCAAAGAGGTCATGGCTATTTTACATGATGAGTCGTTGGACAAGAAGCAGACCAATCTGCACATGAAGCCACTCACCAATGCCAAGCAGATTCTTCAAAATGCACTAGATAGTATCAAGATGGTGGAGAAGATGGGTGACGAGGCGATCACCAAGGGGTAGCTAATCCCCGCTAAAGTATAATAATAAAAATTTCATTCAAGGTATAAGCATGGCACTCAAAGCAGCCGTCAATGGCACCGGCCGTATCGGCCTCATCGCAATCAAGATCCTCACAGAGCGTAGCGACACAGAGCTGGTCGCGATCAACACTACGGCATCGTTGGAGATGCTGGCGTATCTTCTCAAATACGACACAGTCCATCGCGGTGCCGATGTAGAGATTGTCGATGATCATACCCTTAAAATCAACGGCAAAACGGTGCATGTATTCAGTGAGCGCGACCCCGAGAAGCTCGACTTTGGATCCAAAGGTGCCGAAGCGGTGCTGGAGTGCACGGGGGTATTTCTGACTACCGAAAAAGCCAAAGCTTTTCTCAAAAATGGCGTCAAGCGGGTCATCATGTCCGCCCCGGCCAAAGACGACGAGACGGCGACCT
>CAZCAZ010000005.1:0-27876 GCA_964496735.1 uncultured Nitratifractor sp.
GTATGATTGGCAGTGCCTGCTTGGTCAGGGTGGTGATCACCAGTTCGCCCCGTTCGCCTTCGGGGAGTACGTCACCGGTCTTGGGGTCGATGATCTCAGCGAGAAAGTGATCCTCGAAGATGTGCAGGCGGTCGCTATGCTTGCAGCTACAGCTCACGCCAGGGCCGATGATTTCACTCAGGCCATACACTTCATGATAATCAATGCCCCAGGCTTTGGCAACCTCTTTTTTGAGTCCCTTGCTTGTCGGTTCTGCTCCAAATATCCCCGTCTTGAGCTTGTAGTCCTTGCGAAAATCCTTCCCGGCCTTGGATGCCACTTCGGCGAGGTGCAAAGCAAATGACGGGGTGCATGCCAGTACGGTCGCCCCGAAATCACGCATCAACATCAATTGCCGATCAGTGAATCCGCCACTAGCCGGCACGACCGCTGCCCCGATCGTCTCAGCACCGGTGTGAAAGCCGAGTCCGCCCGTAAAAAGCCCATAGCCGTAGCCATTGTGCACTACATCCTTGGCACTGGCTCCCGACATGGTGTAGACCCGTGCCATGACTTCATTCCAGACATCCATGTCGTTGGCATTGTATCCGACGACGGTTGGCTTGCCTGTTGTTCCACTGGAGCTGTGCACGCGTACCACTTCGCTCATGGGGACACAAAAGAGTCCAAAGGGGTAATGATCACGCAAATCCTGTTTTTTGGTAAAAGGCAAGCGCTGAATGTCATCAATGCTTTCGAGATCTTCGGGCGTGATGCCAAGCTCATCAAATTTCTTCTTATAAAATGCACTGACGGCATAGACCCGCCGTGCTGTTTCCTTGAGTCGATTGATTTGTGTCGCCTCTATCGCTTCACGCGGCGCACTCTCGGCTTGATTCCATATCATGTGCTCTCCTTGTATTGCATGTTTTTGGCCTATGCGTTTTCTTTTTGGGTATCCATGATCGCTTGGTGGACGATGGAGATATTTTGATCAGCGACCTTGGCATTGATCTGCCGCAAAGCCGTCTCGATCTCTTCGGTGGTGAATGGGAAATGCTCTACGCTTGCCAAAGCGACGCCGAGCATGTAGGCGTTGAGCCCTTGGATAGGAAATTCTCCAGCCAATGCCTTGGCGTTGCCATCGGCCAGGGCGACATGGAAGGGGAGCTCTGGAAAAGGGCGATCTGAGTTGCTCACGACATAAGCATCCTTTTTGAGCAAATGGAGATTGCGGAGGGTTTCATTGGGGTCAAGGCCGATGATCAGATCTGCTTGGCCGTTGTCAATGACCGGGTTGGTAAAGTCACCGACTTTGATATCGCAACTCACTGCTCCCCCGCGTTGACTCATCCCATGGTTTTCGGTACCCAAAAAGGGAATATTTCGGTTGCCGGCACACAAGGCCAAAACTTTGACCAAAAAGACAACGCCTTGTCCGCCGAATCCGGCGATAACGACTTGATATCTCATGATGCATCTCCTGTCGATTTGATCGTGTCGAGCTGAAAAGCATCGGTTGGGCACACGATATCGAGACAGCCGCCGCATCCGGAGCACAGGAAGGGGTCGATCTCGATCTTTCCTTCGGTATTGTATGCCATGGGTGGGCATTTGTAGACCGTCGTACAGCTGTCGCAGGCGACGCATTTTTCCGGATCGACCTCGGCGAAGAGATTGGGGATCCAGTCGTCTTTGCGTTCATTATCAAGGATACAAAACTGTCGGATCCTCACAACAAGGGGCCCATGATGATCGGGCTTTTCAAATTCAGCTTTGATCTGCTTCATAAATGCAATGTTTTCATGCATTTCATGCGAATAAGTGTGTTCATGACACGTGATCCCCATCCCTTCGACGATTTTGCCGATGTCAATGCTTTGATGGAACCGCTCGGGTGTCCCTTGACGGCCGGTCATGGCGATAGTCGAATTGTCCAGAATGACTAGGATAAAGCGATGACCCTGATAGATGGCATTGAGCAGCGGAGGGATGCCGGAGTGAAAGAACGTACCATCCCCAATGGTTGCGACCACTGTTTTGGAAGGGTCGGCGATCGAGAAGCCACTGGCCATCGAAACACTTGCCCCCATGCAAAGGATCGAATCAATCGCCCCTTGGGAGAGCGCCAAAGTGTAGCAGCCGATGTCACTGGGATAGATCGATTTGTTTTTTTTGAATACTTTCATGATAGCATAATACATATCACGGTGCGGACAACCGGGGCAGAGCGCGGGTGGCCTGTCCGGTACGTCAAAACCGAGATCAAATTTGGGAACCTCATATATATTGCCCCCACTGTATATGCCCAACGTTTGCAAGGCCACAAGTATATGTTCTTTTTTCATCTCATCAATCGAGTGCATTGTGCCAGTTTTCTTCCCGTACAGCTTGGGATGTGCCAAATCTTCTTCGATGAGAGGATAGGGTTCTTCGACGACTAGCACCTTGTCGTAGGCCTCAAATTGCGCTTTGATTTCATCGGCGGGGAGTGGGTAGGGCATTTCGATCTTGACTACGTCAGCCTCGACATTCAAATCGCTCAACGTTTCTCGCACAAATGCATAACCTGTCCCGCCGGCAAGGATCAAAAGTTTGCCCCCTGAGAGTTGGTCAAACTTCGGCTTGAGATGCGTTTCCCAGTTGTAGGCCTTGATGGTTTCGATGCGATCCAGCACTTCGTAGCCTTGCTGTAAACGCCCAGCACGTGGCACGCCGGCCCAACGCCCGATATCCCGCTGGAATTTTCCTTCATTCGGGGCAAAATGCGTCTCGGCATCCATCTTGATGATTTCCCGAGCATGATTGACTCGCATGACGGGACGGAGCATGACGGGTACTTGAAATTTTTCAGAAAGCTCAACACCGTATTTGGTCATATCGTAGGCGTCTTGTGGCGTGGAGGGGTCAAGCACGGGAATGCGAGCAAATTTGGCAAAGACTCGGCTGTCCTGCTCGGTTTGTGACGAGTGAAAGCCCGGATCATCGGCTGCGATGAGCAACATGCCACCCAGGTTGCCGATATAGCTGGCCGACATGAGAGCATCACTGGCGACATTGAGCCCGACTTGCTTCATTGTCGCAGCGGTACGCTTCCCAGCAATAGCCCCGGCATATGCAACCTCAAAACCTACCTTTTCATTGGTGCCCCATTCGGCATAGATCGGTAGATTGAGTTGGGCTTTGATTTTTTGTACCATTCCAAGTATTTCACTTGATGGTGTACCTGGGTATCCCGATACCATATCGACGTTGGCATGCACAAGCCCCCACGCGATCGCATCATTCCCCATGAGTGTTTGTTTCATTTTCCCTCCTTGTGAGCGCTAGTCTTTTGCAGATAGACATCGGTATCATTCTAGAGACACTGCGGGTATTTTACAATGAAAGTTCTTAAATACATAACAATAATTTCGTATTTATAGATTTTACCTATTCTTGTATTGATCTATTAGAAATTATCTTCAATGATTTTATTTTATATTAAATGTGAATTATAGTAATTTTTTTAATAAAAATACAAAAAAGATATAAAAATACTTTTAAGTTGTATTAAAATTTTGTTATACTTTTAAAATAATAGTTTTCATACAAAAGGAGAAAAAATGAAACGCAAGATTTTACACTTTGCTCTGCTCGCTCTTTTGGGATTAGGAGGTGCTGCTTGGGCCAAAGACACCATCAAAATCGGAGCCATCGTCGCTGCTACGGGGCCGGCATCTTTCCTCGGTGATCCTGAGCTTAAGACGCTCAAGCATTATGTTGATGCGATCAATGCTGCTGGAGGAGTCAAGGGCAAAAACCTCGAACTCGTCGCCTACGATACCGGAGCCAATCCCAAAAAGGCTGTTACGTTCACCAAGCGGCTCTTGCACAAAGACAATGTGGTCGCCATTATCGGCCCTTCGACCAGTGGGGAGACCATGGCAATCATTCCGCTGATGGAAAAAGCCAAAACACCGCTCGTCTCTATGGCGGGGGCTGTTGCCATCATTGACCCTGTCAAGCCGTATGTCTTCAAGATCGTCGCGACAGATAAAATGGCCTGCGAAAAGATCATGGCAGATCTCAAAGTCCGCAAGCTTAACAATCTGGCCTTGATTTCGGGAAGCGGCGGGTTTGGCAAATCGATGCGCAAGCAGTGCAAGCTTGTTGCCCAAAAAGTAGGAATCAACATTGTTGCTGATGAGACATACGGCAAAAAAGATACCGACATGACAGCGCAATTACTCAAGATCAAAAACACCAAAGGGGTCGATGCAATCCTCAATCCTGGTTTTGGACAAGGCCCCGCCATCGTCGCCAAAAACTACCATCAGCTCAACATAACACAACCGCTGTACGAATCACACGGTGTTGCCTCCAAGAAATTTATCGAAATCGCCGGAGAAGCTGCCAATGGCATACGCCTCGTCTCACCTCCGGTAGTAGTCGCAGACAAACTTCCTGACAGCAATCCTGTCAAAAAAGCCTGTGTCGCTTACAAGAATGAATACGAGAAATTCAGCGGCAGTCAAGTCTCCAGCTTCGGCGGACACGCTTATGATGCGCTTTTTGCTATTGTCGAAGCGATCAAAGTCGGTGACGGTTCTGCGCAATCAATCCGTGACAACCTCGAAAAGCTCCACGGCTTCGTCGGTATCGACGGTGTGGTCAACATGAGCCCCGCCGATCACCTCGGTCTCGATACCAAGTCGGGTATGATCCTGCTTGATATCAAAAACGGCGATTGGGCATTGGCGCAATAATGACCGAACTCTTCGCCTTTCTCCTCTCCGGCCTCACGGTCGGATTTGTCTATGCTCTTGTGGGCATGGGTTTTACTGTCATCTATAACTCCAGCGGCATTATCAACTTTGCCCAAGGAGAATTTGTGATGGCCGGGGGGATGGTGATGGTCTTTTTGCTTCATGCGGGGATTCCCGTGGCGCCTGCGTTTGGGCTGGCGATCCTTGTGACCGCCATGCTCGGCATACTGCTTTGGAAACTCATCGACCTTTCCCGTGACAGCTCTCAGGTCTCGCTCATTATCCTGACACTTGGATATGCGATTTTTTTGCGAGGTCTCACGGAAGTGGTTCTGGATAAAGAGCTCCACACGATGCCTTCTTTTGTCGGAGATGGCTCTTTTGAAATCTTTGGGACGATCCTCAGTTATCAGGCATTGCTCATCATGATTGTCTCCCTGCTGATCGTCATCGGGCTCTATCTCTTTTTCCGCCATACCCGTACCGGCAAGGCGATGATTGCCGTCTCGGACAATGTCGATTCTGCCCGCCTCATGGGAATCAACGTCCGAGCCATCCTCATGCTCAATTTTGCCCTCTCTGCCGGCATTGCGGCCATAGGTGGTATCCTGCTCACCCCGATCGCATCGACGAATTATGAGGTCGGCGTCATGCTCGGACTCAAGGGCTTTGCTGCGGCAATCATTGGGGGACTAAGCAACCCATTCGGAGCGGTGCTTGGCGGCCTAATCCTCGGTCTCATTGAAGCACTTGTTGCTGGATACATCTCCTCGGAGTACAAGGATGCCGTAGCGTTTATTATCATGCTATTGATTTTGTTCATGCGTCCGGGTGGGATACTGAATGTCATGAAAGCACAGAGAGTATAAAGCATGCTTGAGCGCCTTCGCCTTTCTCGTCCCTTTCTTATTCTTCTTGTCTTTCTGGCCTTGAGTCCTTTGCTGTTGACAAATGATTTTTATTACGAGATCGCTATTGTGGCGCTGTTTAATGCCATGATTGTCGTCGGGCTCAATCTTCTGATGGGGTACGCTGGACAAATCAGCCTGGCGCATGGAGCGTTTGCGGGATTGGGTGGCTATATTTCGGCGATCCTTGTAGGCGAGTATCAGCTGGCACCTCTTTTTGCGATCATGATTTCGTTGGGCATAATGGCCGCGTTTGCTTACCTGATTTCCCGTCCCATCCTCAAGCTCTCTGGCCATTATCTTGCGATGGCGACCTTGGGTATCGGGGTGATCATCGCCATCGCACTCAACAACGAAGAGCAACTCACTGGCGGTACCGACGGAATGAGCGTAGAGAGCTTCGCGGTATTTGGTTTCGAATTGACCGAAGGATGGCAATGGTATCTGCTGGCTTCTCTGTTGCTGCTGGCTATCCTCTGGTTTTCGGAAAACCTCATCGATTCGCCGCTGGGACGGATCCTGCGCAGTCTGCACGACTCAGAAAAAGCCTCCGGCAGCGTCGGGGTCGATGTGGCGCAGTACAAAAGCCGTATCTTCGTCCTCTCGGTTGTGATTGCTACTCTGGCTGGGAGTCTCTATGCTTTTTTCTCGGGTTTTATCTCGCCGCAGGAAGCGGGATTTGGCCACTCGATCGAGCTGGTGGTGATGGTGGTTCTCGGTGGCATGGGGCGACTCTATGGCTCAGTGATCGGTGCCCTGATCCTCACCGTACTGCCGCAGCTTTTGACTTCCTTCGAAGAGTATCAAACCCTCATGTATGGTTTGATCATTATTGCTGTGATGGTTTTCATGCCCCGTGGAATCGCATCATTGTTTGACCGATTGGATCTAAAGGAGAAAAACCATGCTTGACATCCGCCACCTCACCAAACGTTTTGGCGGCCTCACGGCGGTGGATGACCTGAGCTTTCACGTCCGCAAGGGTACAGTGCATGCGCTCATCGGCCCCAACGGTGCGGGCAAAACGACGCTGGTCAATATGATCACCGGAGTCTATCGGGTCGATGAGGGCTCCGTGTGGCTCGATGGGGGAGACATCACCAACGTCGCCACCGATCAGCTGGTCTATCGTGGGGTGTGCCGGACGTTTCAGCATCTTGAAGTGTGTGCCAATATGACTGTGCTCGAAAATGTCCTGCTTGGTTTTGACCGCTACATGACCAAAGGGCTCATCGCCACGGCGTTTCGCACTCGACGATTGCGTGAAGATGAACGCCGCTACACCGACCGTGCCATGCATTTGCTAGGTCTGATAGGGATCGAATCTCATGCTCATACGCTGGCAGGCAATCTCTCCTATGGCATCCTCAAAAAGCTCGAAATTATCCGCGCGTTGGCCACCAGTCCCGAGCTGATCCTTCTTGATGAGCCTGTTGCCGGACTCAACCCTTCTGAGACGGCGGAAGTGGCTGAACTGATCCGTACCGTCACGGCGGATGATGTTACTATCCTCCTCATTGAGCACGACATGAAAATGGTCATGGATCTCTCCGATCACATCACGGTGATGCACTTTGGGAAAAAACTGGCAGAAGGGACGCCCGAAGCGATCCGAAATGACGCGACTGTCATCGAAGCCTACCTCGGGCGAGGGGACTGATATGGCACTATTGACAACCCATGATCTTGCCGTCATGTATGGCAAGATACGTGCCCTCGAAGCCATTTCGCTGAGTGTAGATTCTGGCCAGATCGTCTCCCTCGTAGGTGCCAACGGTGCAGGCAAGACCACCCTGCTCAAAACCCTCAGCGGTCTGCTCTCACCGGTATCGGGATCGATCCGATTTGAGGATCGAGAGATCACGGGTGAGGCTTCGGATAGGCGGGTGCGCTCCGGCATTGCTCAAGTGCCTGAGGGGAGGGGACTCTTCGCTGTGCTCAGTGTCGAGGACAATCTCATGCTCGGTGCCTATACCCGCAAGGATACCGAGATAGCCTCTGATCTGCAAAAGATTTATGATCGTTTCCCTATCCTTCGTGACAAGCGCCATGACTATGCGGGGACACTGAGTGGTGGCCAGCAGCAGATGGTCGCTGTAGGCCGTGCTCTTATGAGCCGACCCAAATTGCTGCTGCTCGATGAGCCCAGTATGGGGCTGGCCCCTATCATCGTCGAAGAGATCTTTGCTGTCATCCGCGAGCTCAACGAAGCGGGCACGACCATCTTCCTCGTCGAGCAAAACGCCCGCCTCGCGATGAAAAACTCTCACCATACCTATGTACTCGAAAATGGCCGCATCGCCACACACGGTGCCTCAGCGGACTTGCTAAATGACCCAGCGATTCAAGCGGCATATCTCGGGGGATAATGCTAGCTATTTTTTGATTTTTGCTCGATAGATCGCTGCTGCTTTGGGTTTGCCTCGTTTTTCATAATACGTTGCCAGCTGCGCATAATATTTGTTTTGCTCTTCCCGGAGTCGTGCAGAGAGTGTGCGGGCTTTGGCTGCCCACGGGGATCGACGGAAGGTGCGCGAGACGCCTCGGAGGATTTGATGAGCCTCATCGGCCAGGTTTTCGTCGTGCCCTGCTTGGTATTGACGGTAACGCGCTTCTCCTGCGAGGTATTCGATCTGGGCTCGCTGCTTGCCGGAGGGAAAACCTCGACGGTATTCGTTGAGATAAAAGCGCGTGAGGAGGTATTCTTTGGCAGTCAGATGTGCCTGGGCAAGTGCCACGATCGATGAGGGGACGCCCCGAGTGCTTTCGTGGGCATTTCGATACGAAGCATACGCTTCATCGGCACGAACAAGGTGGCCGGATCGAATCAGAGCCGGGATGGCCTTGAGACCCTGTGCATGATCTGTGACGCGGGAAGTATTGGTTTTGCTGGATGGCGCAGGCTGTGTTGCTGGTGCAGAACAACCGACAAGCAACAGGGAAACTAGTAGCAGAGAACCGTATGCTTTCTGATGAATGCTATGAACCATCCTGACCCTTGACTTGGACAAATCCTGTTTCTTTTTGTTGCACAATAGTGATAGCAGATCCTTTGGTTTTTAAATGTATACATAATGATAACATAAAAATCGTTTGACTTTTTTTTGACTTTTTTCGGTATAATTAGAGAATAGAAATTATCTCAAGGGAGCTAGGATCATGATCAGAAAAGCGGGAATTCGAAAACTATTTATCTTACTAATGCCTTTTGTGATGTCTGTCTTCTTGCATGCTACGACTGCAACCCAATCTTCCACAGGATGGGGAGGCGATGCGAGCAAGGCTGTTGATGGCAACACGGATGGGAGTTATTGGCACAACTCTGTGTCGCACACAAGGGGTTCGACACAGTACGATTGGATCCTTGTAGATCTTGAGTCGGAGCAATCGATTAATAACATTACACTTTGGAATCGTACCGATTGCTGTCGAGAAAGATTACGCAATGTGCGCATCATGGTCAGTGCGACCCCCTTCGCGCCCGCAACAACGGAAACCGGCTTGCAGAATGCTCGTGATATGGCAGCATGGCAAGATCGCGCCCCAAGCAATACGTCTTCGATGAACAGCGTGCCGTTTAGCTTAAACGGTGTTCAGGCAAGATATATCCTGGTACAAAAAACTGGGTATTCTAGTAATTACACATCTTATTTGCATCTTGCCGAGATCGAAGTCGATGCCACACCATTGCCGACAGCGAATGATGTCAATGTCACTACCATGGTCGACACGGCCGCTTCGATTCATCTGGATGCTTCAGATCCTGATGGGAACCCCATTAGCTCCTATACGATTATGACTCCCCCCTCCAACGGTCAACTTAGTGGCAACGAGCCGGATATTACCTATACACCAAATGCTGGTTTTAGTGGAACGGATACTTTTACCTATCAGGCGTGCAATGATCAAGGTCTTTGTTCTAAAGTAGCTACTGTAACAATCACCGTCAAATCCGGATGTGACAATTCACTGGATAGCGGTGCGCCTCACAACACTCCACCTGGAACTGCCGTTCCTGGTCTCGATGGTGCCACCACGAGTGTCACGACATGTTTCAGTGGCGAAAGCAGTACTAGCGCTTGGCTTGACTATGATATGTATTATTTTGTCGTGCAAACGGATGGTGTATTGGAGATGAACTATACGTCTTCAAGCGCGGTGCATCCCTACTATATGGTAGGCACGAAAACTTATGGGACCGAATACGAGAAAGGGAACGAAGATGGGTGGAGTATCCGGACTATTTTGCATGCTGGTGACGGGGTTTATTTTTTCTTTTCGAATCTTGATGACACCGCACAAGGCATCTCGGCACAATATCAGGTAAATCTTGTGTTTAAGAAAGGTATAGCTGCTGATGCCATCGATAACCACTACACGGTATCTGTCGGTGACTCTGTTGGGGGCAATCTTATCACAGATGATACCGGAGAGGGCGTGGATATTACGGACAACACTCTGACGATAATCAGTGTCACGCAACCTACGCAGGGGACGCTTACTTTTGATAGTAACGGTTCGTTTACCTACACAGCAGACGACAATGCTACGGCCTCGACCACGGATACCTTCACCTATACGGTTCAGGATGCTAATGGAAACACAGATACGGCCACTGTGACCATTAATATATCCGGCGGCAAATACAGCCTAGGAGAACGACCTTTCACGCTTCGGAAGCTTTTTAATATTTCCGGAGAGATGAAAATGATCGGCAACTCTGTCATGCTTGCACCTAACGGTACGATGGGGAGCAACAATGGAAGCTGTGCCACCTCGACGCAAAACAACTCCGATGTCAACATGGTGTTTGCGGATATGGATTCTGATAACAGTACATTCAACTCCACTTCGGCTGATATTACGCTGCCTTCGTATCTGCAACCTAGCGATATCATGTTTGCCGGATTGTATTGGCAGGGTCGTTTCATCAATGCGGCTATCCCCAACGAGGCACAGCAGGTGCTACTCAAGCTTCCTAATGAAGCTGCGTACGCCCCCCAAACTGCTTCAAAGAACTTCGATGTCATACTCGATAGTGCATCAACAACCCTTCCTTATAACGACTATCAGGGTGTAGCTGACATTACAACGCGATTCCGGAACAGTCTACAAAATGGATCCCCCGGCGGGACCGTTTGGGTCGCCAACCTCCAAGCCAACACGCGGGAAAACTCTTTTGGTGCATGGATGCTTGTTTTGGTTTACAAAGATGCCAACGCGCACATGAAAAATATTTCCATCTATGATGGCTACCGCAACCTGGGAAACACAGTAACCACGCCACCCATCACCATGAAACTCAAAGGATTCAAGACACCAAAACATGGAGATGTTAACGCGCGCTTCTTCGTTTTTGGCGGCGAAGGAGATGTGCGCTGGAGTGCGGATACAGTTTCGTTGAGCAGGCAGGATGGCACGGCTGTTTCGCTGGGGAACAATATCTTCAACTCGAGCCTCGAACGCAACGGCCAAAACGTCACCGATCGTAGCCCTTCATGCGTCAACACGATCGGTATCGACATCGATACCTTCTCCGTCGGGATACCCAATGGCGACAAGGCCATTATCGGCATCGACCAAAACGAGACGACTGTTGTCCTTTCGAGTCCCATGCCTGCCAACACGAACAACAACTACCTGGACCAGATTTATCCAGGCATGTTTGCCTTCTCGGCTGATTTGTATCTTCCCAAGCTATGCTATGACTATACGGTTCAGCAAGATGGATACGACATCACAGACACCAATCGGTCGTTGCGCACATTGGGGCAAGGGAAGCTCTCGATCAATGTGGCGCTCAGGAGCCTTGAGGGTGACTTTGATATGCAAAACAGCCAACTGGGGATCAAGCTGAGCCCTCTAGATGGTACTGCATTTGATCGCGCCCATTATTCGCCGAATACTACCAATACGATGATTGATGCCATCTATGTCAACAGCCACACACCTGAGCACCCACGCATTGCGATAGGTGAAGATGCATCGGAAACAGGTGGAACCATCAAGAGATTTCAGCGTTATTTTGCCAAGTATGACTTCGATATGTCATCCGATGCATACGATGGTCATTTTGATCTCGATCTCAACAGCAGCCTCGACTTTGGCTCGGGCCCTGTGCCGGTGATTCAGTCTACCGAAGACGGCTCGATCGAGCGATGCCCTCAGGACAACGAGTATCACCCTACCTATGGTACATTCAATGTAGAGCGTCACAATACCAGTGGCAGTGCATCACAAAAATACCCACTCTATACACAGGTTGTTGGAAAAGATTTTGATTTTGATGTAGTGGCTTATGGCGAGCCTGCTCCTGCATACGACACCGAGAAGACTTTGAGCGGCTATACGGTCGATGTCGAACTGATCAATGTTGGCACTTTTCGTGATACCAACAGCACCTTTGTCTGCAGCAACCCTGACCCAAAAATCATACAAGTCCTCAAGGATAATGGATCCAAGCATCTCTTTGCCACATTTAACGACACAAGCCGTATCGACATGAGCTCACACAAGATACAAACCGATACTGCACTGCGCAACGCAGCATTCCGTCTCTGGTCTATTGTGGACAAAAACAACAGCATTATCCCCTACGATGGCGCAAACCATCCCTATGACGACGATGCGTACTATCAAAAGCTCTATGATGATCATTTGAAGGCAGACGATACCACACTCCAAGCCAGTGGTACGCATGGTTTTTGTACCGAAGAGACCATCGGAGGCAGTGGTTGTTCGAGTTACCAGAATCCGCTGGCAAATACCAGTGGATGCTATGCCTGTCTACGCGACTTTTTCTCGCGCCCCGTCTGCTCAAGAGACAATTTTGCGATCCGGCCGGCCGCGTACCGTGTCAGGATTTTGGATAACAATGAATCCAACGACAGCAGTGTCACTCCGCTCTTGTTGACAGAAAATGATGAAGATACTGTAGAAGACAATGCAACACTGGCAGCAGGATACCGCTATATCCTAGAGGCCAATGCGACGAGCTATGCCGGAGATACGGTACGTGCATTCGGTTACAGGCAGGTTTTTGACAACCTCCGTACTTCTGATTTGGCGTCCATTCTCAAATTTGACGATTCATTGGGCTGTTATGATCAAAATGATAGCGATTGGAGTGCCGTCTTTGTCAACGGCAAGCTCTCGGGGCTCAACCTCGATGACCATATCCAGCTCTCGCGGTACAATTTGATCAAGCACAGCAATGTCGGGCAGTATCAATATAGAATCCATGACAACAACTGGACACTGGTGGATCAAAAGCGCTATCCGTATAAAACCTTCCCTAATGTCGATGATTGTATCATTGATAGCAACATGATTGCTTCGTCTCCCAAAGGAAAATCCGGCTGCAGCATTGACACAAACTTGACAGAAAATACTGGTGTTGGTTCGCCTGCGTACCAGCACCTTCGTCTTCGTTACCAGCCCTATAGCTTTGATCTGAGTGATATTCATTTTGACACAAGTCCCGCTGACAGGGACCTTCTTTTTATGACGGATCTCGATGATCCTTATTATCAAGGATCTAACGCTCTTGGTAGAACCATGATGTCCGCTGTCCATGAAGGCAACATTACAGCGCATGCCAAAGGCGGTTTTATGACCACAAACTTTACTGATGGTTGTGCCGCCAGCGATGTAACGATTGTACTAAATAGAATCTCAAATCCGTCAGAGGTAAACTTGTCGGAAACATACGGTGTGGCTATGCAGCAGTACTTGCGCTATGAAGACCCCAATGATCCCCTGAAAACAGCTTTTGACAATAAGGTGAATGGGCACAATGCCAATCTGACACTTGCAAAAGCAGGCTTTAGCGATAGGGCGCCTTACGGTTCGGCCAAGATTGCTATCTTTACTACATTTAAAAAGCCCAAAAAAGATGATATTTTAACTGGAGAAGAGGGGGTAAACCCCATTCAGACTCGCTATTTGGAGGTCAATGCCTCCAGTATCGAGGCTAACGCCACAGCGCACATGCTCGCGCATGTACCCAGCGGAACCAAAACCTTTGATCGAAATGTCACCTATGTCTACGGCAAAATCTTTCCGCAAGAAAAGGTGTATATTGAGGCGGTAAACTATTGGAAAATTACACCAATGTATATCAATATTTATTGCTCTCTAGGTTCCATGGAATGTGCACAGCGTTATGATCTTAACAGCAGCAGTCTCTCCAGTCTGGCCAATGAGAATTGGTATCAGGCAAATAATCTATTTAAGTAAGGAGGATCTATGAAATATACAATTATCATTTTTGGCTGCTTTTTGTCAATAGGGGGTCTTTATGCCGACTACAACCCAGACATGGGCACCACGGATCTTAATGTCACTCACTTTAGTGGGCAAGATTCTCATCCAAAGATTTCTTTTGGCAACGATCCAGCAGCTACATATCATATAGTAGATATGACATACGATGACGAGACGGCCGCCCGAGTGGACTTGAATGTTTCCATACTATCGACCGATGGCAAACCTACCACTGTAAGGGTGCGCCACCTCTCTTCTCCTTGGTTGGTTACCGATGATGAAGATTTTTTTGATGTCCGCTTTATACAAAGACCTACGGAATGGACCGGGCATGGCAAGACAGGACATGTAGTGAATGATGACATTAACTTCAACAAGACCAGACGACTGGAGTGGTAGATGTATATCAATAAACTACGACCTGCTATAGCAATGATCGAACTGATCTTCTCGATCGTCATCATGGGGTTTGTGCTCCTTTCGGCTCCGATGCTTATCCGTACTGCCTCCAAGAGCACGACCGTTGCGTTGCAGCAAGAGGGTGTCAACGAAGTCTCGGCCAGAATCAACATGATTCTCACCTATGAATGGGATGAAAACAATGCCAAAGGCATCTGCGCTAGTTGGCCTACTGTCTTGGGAGTGGCCGACGGTGATGATGAGCTTAATCCTGTGGGCGGTACGCGTAAAAGACGCGGTGTGCCTGCTGCGAGCCATTCTCACACTTTTGACTGCTTGGGGGATGTGCTGGATGCAACAGCAGCAGTTGGTATGGAGGGTGATGGTATCTTGGACGATCAAGATGATTTTGCGGATACCAATCTGACCAATGTTCTTTTGGGAAATGGTGGAAAAGACTATCTTGAACAAGCCCAGATCAATATCGCCACACACGTCAATTATGCTACTGACGCCGCAAACTATCAAGGTCACAAAACGTTTGCCTTTAATTTCGATCCCAATACAGTCGCAGGCCCCACCAACATCAAGGCCATCGCCGTGACACTGACCAGCACAAGCGGCGTAGAAGAACTCAACAAAACAATCACCATGCATGCGTTTAGTTGCAATATCGGAAGCTATCGCTTCGCATCAAGGACTTTCTAATGCGCTTTATTCAGCCTTTTCGTACTGCTTTTACTATGATTGAGCTTATCCTGGCTATTGTTATTTTGGGCATTGTCTCTTCGATCGGCGCAGAGATCATCACACAGACCTATGAGAGCTACATTGTCCAACGTGCCCAATACAGAGCCAACAGCAAAACAGAGCTGGCACTCAGTCAAATCGCCAACCGTCTCCGCTATGCCATCCCTCACACTATCGTGGCCCGACCCAGCTTGGCTGGTGCATCTACACGGATAGAGTTTGTGACTGATCCCAACATGAAAGTACTCCAGTGGGTAGGATATGATGGCGATAGTTTTGAAGCCATTACGAGTGACGCGAACCGTCGGCCAGGCTGGAGTGGCTTTGCAGATCTGCTCTCAAGTGACCAAGGCTCCATCAATTCGCCGGGTTCATTCCTCGATCTTGCCCGTACGATTATTGGCAATCTCGGTGGGGGCATAGGGGACGCTCAGATCTTTTTTGCAGATGGCAATCCCAACGGATATGGCATAAGTGACGCCTTTGGTGAGGTCATCGAGCTTGATAGTAACATACCTGCCGGTGATACGATCACAGAACGCTACAAGCTCGCCTGGAGCTCCTATGCACTGGAGGTTGACGCTGATAATGATCTCTACCTGCATTATCACTTTGCTCCCATCCCTGAAGCACCTATCAACGGTACTTCCAGTCTCCTGCTCCACGATGTCACCAACTTCCGTTTCAAATACTCAGGTGGTGCCTTCAGGCTGAAAATCTGCAAGACTGAGCCGATCAGTGCCGATGCCAATGCCACGGTGCATGCCTGCAAAGAAAGGGTGGTATTCTAATGACACGATACACAACACAGCAGCAGGGGATGAGAGCAGCATTTTCTATGATCACGGCGATATTTGTTACGATGATCATGGCCTCGGTTGGGGCACTGGTCATGAGTACCAGTGGAAAGATCGTCAAGTCCACAACCGCACAGTACCAGCATGAACAAGCCGTCCTCTACGCCAAAAGCTACACAGAGTTTGCCGTGATGGCAGTGACAGCAGATGATCGAAATGTCTCGTGTCTCGAAAATATCACGGGCACCATAGGGTCGTCACCTGGCACCACAGGGGATGGATACAGGATCAGAACCCGTATTGCTTATATTGTCGATACCACACAGGTGGATACAGGTACATGTGATGGCGTGAGAGTTGTAGGTACGAGTGTTACCGCGGGCTCCTCTAGTCCTTTGACTGTCATCATCGATGTGTATGTGGACTACAAAGATCCGGACAACACAGAAGGCCCATGGCTCACTGTCCATCGCCGTACGGTACAAAAGATATAAAGGATGCACATGAATAAAAAAGCTTTTACCATGATAGAGCTGGTGATGGTGATTGTCGTACTGGGTATCCTGGCTGCACTGGCGATCCCGAGGCTCAATCGTGACCACAGACAAGAGGCAGCTGATACGCTTTTGGCCAACATCCGCTATGCACAGCACTATGCGCTACAGGATGACAAATCTAAGTTTGATAACCAAAGGTGGCAAAGACGATTTTGGCATATTTATTTCGGTACCTGTGAAGGAGAGAAGGTCTTTACTGTAGGTAGCGATGACAATATGGATGGCTCCGCAAATGCACGAGTTGATTTTGATGAAAGTGCACTTGACCCTGCTAATGGTAAGCACCTTTGGGCGCATGATGGCGGCACATGCAGTGGATCACATGAGACCACAGAGATCAGTCCTTCAGTCTTCATAGGCAAAAAATATGGGGTGAAGACGATCAGTCCTAGTGGTGGCTGCTCAAACAACTATATCGGCTTTGACCACTTGGGCCGACCCTATGGCGGTGCATTCCCTAACTCCAATCAACCTGACAACGATGGACTCATCACGCAGCCCTGCATCTTCACCTTTACACTCGAAAAAGGTGACCCTATCGAGATACAAATCGAGCCAGAGACAGGCTATGCCTTTGTGATACACCAAGAGCACATATAAAGTGCCACAAGGGCTCAGTGTGAATGTTGAAATTTCCTGACGGGCACAAAAAGTACTTGGCAGGAGATGTCTGATGGATTGACTAGCTCGATGCCTCTAGTTTGTGGCTGTTTACCCTCTGTTGACCCTTTTTTGGCTATAATTTAATATACCATAACAAAGGATCCATTATGAATCGTAGTATTACCGGAAGACACTTTGAACTGACCGAGCCTATCAAAAACTATATCGAATCTGCGTTGGACGGCTTTGAAAAATACAATCTAAATGTCATTTCTGCCAACGTTGTCATCTCAGGCGATACTAAAAATGGAAAAAAAGGCTTTAGTACCGAGTTTGTCGTCAATCTCAAGGACAAAAACACCGTCGTCATCACCCAAAAGGACAAGGACGTCTACGCAGCGATCGATCTGGCATCTGAGCGCCTCAAAAAAAGCCTCCGTCGTTACGCTGACAAGATCAAAGATCATCAAGTCACCAGCCTCAAAGAACTTGGCAGAGAAGCTGAAGCAGCCATGGGGGAACTGGAGTATTCTGAAGAGACGGAGCCAGAGATTGTCCCCATGGATCTCGAGCTTCACAAGCCCATGGATTTCGATGAAGCCATCGCAGCACTCAAGGAAACCCCCAACCAGCAATTTATCGTCTTCAATGACAACGAAGGCACCATGCGCGTGATGTACAAACGTGCGGATGGAAAATTCGGTCTCTATTGATGCTTTTTGGGCAGCAGCTGCCCTCCCGGTCTGGTGGGCTTCTGCTTGCCAGCGACGCAATACCCTATGGATTCATTCTCATATCTTTTATCAGGAATATTTATGCAATTAAGCGATTACGAACAATTTCCGGCTGTTTTGCCAGTCGTAGCCGAAGACAGCTTGTTTTTTTACCCCTTTATGATCAGCCCAATTTTCCTCAAGGATCAGAAGGATATCAATGCAGCCATTGAGGTGA
Organism: uncultured Nitratifractor sp.; assembly: GCA_964496735.1. GTDB lineage: Bacteria > Campylobacterota > Campylobacteria > Campylobacterales > Sulfurovaceae > S017-3. The sequence continues at coordinate 17,958 of CAZCAZ010000005.1, forward strand.
TGGAGAAGGATTCGTTATTGTTCGTCACCACAACCCAGCCAGGTCGGGAGGGAGATCGCAGTGTAGATGCCATCCATTCAGTCGGAGTGGTGGGCAACATTATGCGCCGAGTACAAATGTCGGACGGGCGCATCAAGATCCTTTTTCAAGGTTTTGCTCGTGCCCGGATGGATGAGCCTGCCGAAGAAGAAGGTATGCTCAAAGCACGTATTTCCATCATCGAAAACGGGCGATACAATCCCTTGAAAGTCGATGCGCTCCTGATGATTATGCGTGACAAGATCAAACAACTTTCCGGATACAACAGTGCAATACCAGCCGATCTGATCAAGACCATTGAGGAGAATGACGAGCCGCACCGGACAGCCGACCTGGTTTCATCAATGCTTCATATGGACAAAAAGAAGGCTTATTCACTTTATGCCGAAGAAGAGATCGAGAAGCGATTGCTGGGATTGATCGATGAAATGGCATCTCAAATCGAGGGGGCAAAAGTCCAACAGGAAATCCATGCCAAGGTCCACAATAAGATCGAGCAGACCAACAAGGAATACTTCCTCAAAGAACAACTCAAAGAGATACAGGGAGAACTGGGAGTTGACACGCAGCACGAAGAGGAAATTGCAGATTTTCGGGAAAAATTGGATGCCCTCAAGCCTCACATCAATGCCGATGCCCACAAGGAAGTGAAAAAACAGCTTGATCGTCTCGCGCGCATGCATCCTGACAGTGGGGATGCCAATATCCTTACTTCATACTTGGAGTGGGTTTTTGAGATCCCTTTTGGGCAGTACGCCAAGGAGAATCTCAATGTCAAAAAAGTCTCAGATGAACTGGACAAAGACCACTACTCTCTAGAGAAGCCTAAAGAGCGAATCGTAGAGTACTTCTCTGTCAAGGAATTGGCAAGCTTGCGTGGAAAAAAACAAACACAGAATAAAGCAGAAATTTTGTGCTTTGCTGGTCCTCCGGGTGTGGGCAAGACCTCGTTGGCCAACTCCATCGCCTCTGCACTGGGCCGGCCACTAGTACGTATCGCGCTGGGAGGACTTGAAGACGTCAACGAGTTGCGAGGCCATCGTAGAACATACATCGGCGCCATGCCTGGCCGTATCGTCCAGGGGCTGATCGAGGCAAAAGAGATGGATCCGGTCGTTGTCTTGGACGAAATTGACAAGGTTGGGCGCTCGCAGCGAGGTGATCCGACTGCAGCGTTGCTGGAGATATTGGACCCTGAGCAAAACAGCCATTATCGAGACTATTATCTCAATTTTCATATTGATCTAAGTCGAGCAATATTTATCGCTACGGCCAATGATGTAGGTCGTATTCCTGCCCCACTGCGTGACCGGATGGAGTTTATCGGGCTCAATAGCTATACCCCCAGCGAGAAATATGAGATCGCACAACGCTATCTTGTCCCTCAAGAGCTCAAAAAACATGCATTGCGTAAAAATGAGATAGAGATCACCTCTCGAGCACTGCGTAAACTGATCGAAGAGTACACACGCGAAGCAGGTGTGCGTAATTTGCGCCGCCGTATCGCTGCCCTTATGCGCAAAAGCGCTCGCATGATCCTCGATGATCCTTCCATTGAAACCATCAAGATCACGGCTAAAAATCTCAAAAAATTCACCGAGAAAAAAGTCTTTGAAATCTCTCCTGTTGCGGCAGAGCCACAAGTAGGAGAGGTCAATGGTCTGGCATGGACAGCAGTAGGGGGCGACGTGCTCACGATTGAAGCAATCAAGATCAAAGGCAAGGGGCTATTGCAGCTCACAGGGAGCCTGGGTGACGTGATGAAAGAGTCAGCACGTATCGCATACAGTGTGGTGAAGATTTTGATCGACGAAGACGATATAGTGATCGACAGAAAGCGTATCCCAAAAAGCAGCAAAGAGGATGAAGAGGGCATCATGCCCAATACCAGTGAAGTGTACAAGCGCTTCGACTTGCACTTGCATGTTCCTGAGGGTGCAACGCCAAAAGATGGACCCAGTGCCGGCATAGCAATGGCCACTGTTATCGCTTCGATTTTAAGTGGACACAAGGTGGACAATCGTGTTGCTATGACAGGCGAATTGACATTGACAGGAAAGGTTTTGCCTATAGGTGGCCTCAAGGAGAAGTTGATCGCAGCACACAAGGCGGGCGTAACGCAGGTGTTGATTCCTCAGAAAAATTATGAGCGTGACTTTGATGACATACCAGATGAAGTCAAAAAAAGTATCAAAATCTTTGGAGTTTCACGCATCCAGGATGTTTTAAAAATGGCATTAATACCGGAGTAGGGGAAGGCTAAGACTTATGCCTCTTGTATCCAGTGGCTGATCTTTGAGATCAGCTCACTTTCGTCGACTGGCTTCAAGAGAAAGTCATCAGCCCCTAGATCAAAAATCACACTCTTTTGTGTATCATCCGTGGTGAGTACTAGCACAGGTATGCTGCTATTGTTCCCATCGGACCTAAAAATCTTCAAGAACTCTTTTCCATCCAGAATAGGCATAACGATATCAAGAAGTATCAAGTTGATCTCGGGATGTTTTTTGAGAACGGACAGAGCCTCGGAGCCATTCTCTGCCTCAAACGAAGCATGCAAAACCTCTGGATGCTTTTTGAGCAGCGCTTGCAGAAGTTTTCGGTTGATAAAATCATCGTCAACAATCAATATGTTCAGGCTCATAAACTTTTACCCCAATCTATTTAAGATGGTCTCAACCGCATCGAGCGAAAGGACGGAGTTGACCTTGTGATAATTGAGTCCATCAAGCTCTTCGGGGCTTTCTGGTAGATCAGACAAGACAACGTGAGTCTTCTTTGCGGAAAGGACAGGATGACTGGTCTCGGACAAAAATGCTACATCAGTAAAGATGGCCCAGTAATCGTCTTCTGCCACTCTATGATCAAATGAAACCTGATCATCTACAATATCAAAAGAATACTGAAGATTCTCCATCATGCGCGCAATGATTTTGCTGCTGAGTTTTGAATGTTTGGCGATTAAAATTTTTCGTTTTTCATGTGCCTGAGACACAGAAGAGTTGTCTGAGCTTTTTTCTTGTTTTTGAGCAGATGCTGATGTCGAAGATGGTGACTGCTGAGCATCAGGCTTGGTGGTCACGGTGCCGAAGGTTGGCATGATTCTTGGGGTCTGACTCGATGGGCCGGTTTTTATCTTGGATTTTCCAGAAAGAAATTTATTGAGCACATAAAAGAGCTCATTCATTTCAATGGGCTTTGCAACGTATTCGTCTAAGCCTTCATTCAGAAAACGCTCTCGGTCACCCTTGAGTGCATTGGCAGTTAGTGCAACAATAGGAACATGGGGAATATCATTTTCTTTTTCATGCTTCAAGATAGCATGGGTAGCCTCCACGCCGTCCATGACGGGCATCTGAATATCCATAAATACGATATCATATGCCCCAGTCTTTCGCTTTTCAAGCGCTTCTTGTCCATTGTTGGCCACATCAGCTGTTAGCCCCATGCCCTGAAGAATATTTTGTATCAATCGCTGATTGATTGCATTGTCTTCGGCGATCAAGGCATGAGCATTGTATGTTGTTTTGGCAATATCAATTGTTGGCTCTTCGGCGACAGCCTCAAAATTGATTTTGTAGCGAAGTGTGCGCACCAGCTTCTTGGGGGTAAGAGGCTTGTAGATTGTGCCTTCAGTCTTCTCTTTTGATTTGATGAAATCGGAGATGAGAATGACCTGATGCGGGTCGATATGATCCAGGGCATCGACGATCTCTTTTGGGGCATGCGATTCATCTACAATGAGCATCATGTCGGGTTTCTCTTTGAGGAGCTGTTTGAGTTGTGGCATTGTAGAAAAAGCTTCGGTCTCAGCGCCGAGGAAATGCAAATAGCTTGTGAGCGTTTTGTCCATATCGCTGGGCACTTCTTGGGTATATTGCCCTATGGCAGTATTTGCAAAACGGTTTTGGAGTGAGCCTTCTGTGGTGGGAACCTCTTCTAGCAAAAGAGTAAATGTAAAGGTGCTTCCTTGACCTTTTTTGCTGTTTACCTCTATCTTTCCACCCATGCGTTCTGCATATTGTTGAGAGATGGTGAGCCCAAGTCCTGTGCCACCGTACTTGCGTGTCATGTCGAGATCTGCTTGCGTAAAAGGTTTGAAAATATGTGCAAGTTGGCTAGGGGACATTCCGATCCCGGTATCAGAAACCCCGAATTGGATGAGGGATTGACCATTTTTTGAGTCGAGACGTTGGACGGAAACATTGACTTGTCCGCCTGGATTCGTAAACTTGATAGCATTAGAGAGTAAATGGTTGGCGACTTCTACAATCTTGCCAGAGTCTCCTTTGAGCTGAGAGTGTATGCGCATATCAATGGAGTAATTGAGCTCAAGATTTTTTTCAGCGGCAACTTTGGCGGCGGATTCGATAGCACCTTCAAATACCTCAAAGGCATCAAATGGGATGTCCTCTATCTCAACATTATCACTTTCGATGCGAGAGAGATCCAAGATATTGTTGATGATGCCTAGGAGATTTTGAGAGCTCTTGTCGATGACATCGATAAACTCTTCTTGTTCTTTGGTTATTTCGGTTGACTTGAGCAATTCAATGAAACCTATGACCCCATTCATTGGGGTACGGATTTCATGGGACATGTTGGCAAGGAAGAGGGACTTGGCGTTGCTCGATTCGGTAGCATTTTGCCTGTCTTCATGTGCAGACTCGACCATCTCCTCGAGAAAAGCATACGCAGACCGAACCCCTTTTGGTTTGGTCAAATCAAGACTCTCCAAGGTTCGAATTTCTTCATCACCGTAATCTCCGGTCTCCTCGGCGATACGAATGCCTTTGTTTAGGATGGATCGCAGTTCATCTACGCCACCAAAGGATTGGGATGCGGCGGCACGGGGAATAAGCACCAACACCAATACAAGCAGTATGGCCATTGAGGCATAGATCACCAATCGAGTTGTGGCGCCAAGGTGCTCAGCTGGAGCGGCACCTTCATTGAGAAAATCCAAGTAAGCCATGTCGAGAAAGTAGGCTGTAGCAATCAGGACGAGAAGCGTGAGCCCCATCAGAATGTTTTTTAAGCGATTTTTATTGGTCATGTTTCCTACCTCAACCCGTAAATTTTTCAGTGAACACAACTAAGGTTTTGAGCTGTCCCATAAAGGTGTGGAGTAGGCCGGGCACTTCTTCCAGGGACTCATTATACTGCAATGTTTTAAGTGTTTCGGCAAGAGGATCAATGCGCAGGTTGCTGGCTGCTCCCTTGAGGAGATGGGCTGTCTTTTGGATTGTATCAAGGTCGCCTGCACTCTGAGCCTCTTCAAACAAAGGAATATTATCTTGGGACTGACGCACGAAATCAGCTATAAACTCTTGCACGAGTGGTTCAGGCAATCCAAGCTCATCGGATGCTGTCTGGGCGCTAAAGCTAAAAGGAATGGGGTCGACTGCATCGAGTGAAAATGACGAAGAGGAAGGAGTAGATACAGACGGCTTGGGTGATGGGGTTTCTGTCTGGATCGGGGCAGTAGAGTCCGCGACTTGATTTGTTTGCTCTGTTGTTTTCAAATCTCGACGAATGTGTCGTACCATTCCATAAAAATTTGAGATGGGAATGCTGCGCGCGTTGGGGGCGGCATGTTCAATATCGTCCAGCGCTTTAGAGAGTTGAGAAAGACTCAAGAACTGCGACGCGTCCTTGATGGAAGAGAAACTGCTGTCAAACGCTTGAGCGTTATCGCCTTTGAGGGCAGTTTCATGCTGCAGTGACTCTTCAGTAAACTGTTGAAGAAAATCCGTGTATTCTTTGGGTGAGATTCCTATCATTGAGGCATTGGCAGCATAGTCGGTAAAAGGCTCATCATTTATTTGGTATTCAGAGGGTACAGTCTTCTCAATATGCGCGGCAGCATCATCGGAGACCAGTGAGAGTGTTGCGTCATTTTGTAGATCAATTTCGGGCTGTAGCGTCTGGGTTTGCATCTCGGGCTTATCGACGGTAGATGCTTGCGACTGAAACGGCTCGCTATCCGTATCGAGTAGCTCAAACAAATCATCATCCGTATCTGGAGTGTGTCCTGTAGATGCCGAAGTCTCGAGGGCGGAGGTCTCGAGGGCTGTTGTCTCCTTGGACTCATTGTCGAGGTCGATCAGATCGAGTAGCTCGCTATCAGGTGCGGGAGGTGGGGTTGGGGGTTGCGGTATGGTGATTTCTGGGCTATCGTCAAGCGTAAGAAGATCTTCCGGTGCAGGCAGATCTTCTAGTTTTTGTGCGGTTTCAAGTGGGGCACTCGCTTCACTATCTTCGGTAGATAAGTGAGGCACGTCTTCTGCTGTGTCACTTAAGATGCTGTGGCCGAGACCTGCAAGGCCAGCTACTCCTGCTGCCGGCAGTGCAGCGTCGAGCAGAAGATCAGGCTTGGAGGTGGGCGCATGCGCTTCTTCTGTGTTGTCAGGCTGTATAGTATCTTGAGTGAACTCTTGGACTGGAGTGACATGGTGTGACTCTGAAGCTGCGTCACGCAACTGATAGTAGTCGCCGCTGCCAAGCAGTGTTTGCACGGAGTGTTTCTCAAAGTGATGCGTTGTACCGCCTATGCTGACAGTGTGATTGGCTTTGTCTAAAACAAATTCACCAGAGCGAAAACGCTCCGAAAGTATAAAAATACTTGAGACACCGACGGCTTCCAGGCAAGCATCGTCTGCTGCCAAAACTGTGTTCTCATTATTGAGAATAAAAAACATTTTACAACCCCTTTTTTTATGTTAGTGGAAAATTATAAATTAAATTTATAGTATAATTTTTTTGATTAAAAGTGCCTAAAAACTCCATTTTTTAATATTAAATATCATTTTTTGACACAAATTGCCATTTTCTCTCCAACAACTGCGCTGATTTCATCTCGTGAGGCTGCTTCAATCGCCTCGAAAGTTCCAAAGTAATCGATAAGCTTTTTGACGGTTGCTGCTCCGACCCCTTTTTGTTGCAGGAGGGCAACCTGGGTGTCGTCACGTCGCTTGCGATTTTGATGAAAGGTGATCACAAAACGGTGGGATTCATCTCGGAGTCTCTGAGTCCACTGGAGGCGCTTGTCACTCGTTTTTAACTCCAGCGCACCTATGCCGGCATAGAGGATATCCCGAGCGGCTCCCTTTGCGCGGTGAGCCTTGGCGTCTAGTTTTTCTTTGGCGATGGCAATGACGTCGAGATTGACTCCGGCATCTTGCAAGAGGCCTTCGGCCAGACGACGCAAGGTTTCACCGCCGTCAAGTATCCACAGATCCGGAGGTGGATTCTCCCCAAAGCGTTCGATTCGGCGATGGAGCATTTCACGCATTTGGGCGTATTCGTCCTGGGCGTCGAGGGTGTACCGGCGATAGGAAGCCTTGTCCCACTTGCCTTGATCCCAAACCACCATGGCGCCGACGGTGGCTTGCCCCATCATGTGAGAATTGTCAAAGACTTCAATGCGCCAAGGGGTACGCTCTAGATGGAAAAGCTCAGCGATGGCTTCTTCGATTGGCTGCTCGTTGGGGCGTCGGGCGAGGAGTTCGCGGGCGTTACTGCGTGCCAGGTCGGTGAGGCGTTTTTTGGCACCGCGCTGGGGATGCAGAATGCGTATTTTTTTGCCAAGGCGCTCACTGAGGGTGTGCATCAAGGCCTCCTTGTCTCTGATCACATCAGCGAGAAGGAGGGTACGGGGAGTCGCGGGAAGCCCTGGAGTGTAAAAGTTGAGCAGAGCTTGTCGATAGGCTTCGGTGCTGTCAAAAAGATCACTCTGGCTGAAAAAACTATGCGAAGCAGAAATGATCCTCCCGTGTCGAAGAAACATCCGCACCACCACTCCACGGGGCGTGCCCGGCTCGATGGCAAAAATATCAAGATCGTCCGTGGTCGCAAGGTCAATCCCTGAATGGAGAGCAAGCCCCTCAATCTGCGTGATCTGGTCGCGTACTTTGGCCGCTTCTTCGTAGCGTTCTTGTGTAGCCAGCAGGCTCATCCTCTCCTCTAGACGCTGGATGAGTGTGCTGCGGCGCATGATCGCATCGGTTGCTTCATCAATGATCGCATGGTAAGCCGAGGGGCTGATCTTTCCTTCGCATGGGGCGGGGCATTTGCCGATCTGATGAAACAAGCATGCTTCGCCACCGTTTAGCCCACTGCGCTTCTGGACGAGGGGAAATGTTTCATAAAGGGCATCAAGTAGGGCACGACCCCCGGTAGGGAAGGGGCCGAAATAGCGAATTTTTTTGCCCTGGACTACCTTGCGGGTGAGTTCAAAACGGGGAAAGTCCTCGGAGCGGTCGATGTAAATATAGGGGTAGGTTTTGTCATCGCGCAGGAGGATGTTGTAGCGAGGCTTGAGCTGCTTAATAAGGGAATTTTCAAGGATGAGCGCATCTGCTTCACTGGGGGTGAGGAGGTAGTCTAGTCGTACGGCCTCATGGAGCATTTTGCTGATACGCGCCCCCAGGGTAGGGTTGGGGTGAAAGTCGGGGGTGAAACGCCAGTAGCTCTTGACCCGGTTTTTGAGGCTCTTGGCCTTGCCGATGTAGAGCAGACGTCCACTGGCATCAAAATATTGATAAACCCCCGGCTGATCGGGGAGGGTGCGTACGGTCTCAATCATGCTCGACATCGCCCCGCTGTCGGTTGCGTCGAATGGTAGCCCTAAGGCGCTCAAACTGTTCATGCAAATCGGGATCCGAACTGTTATCCTCAAAAGCCCCATCGGAGAGTTCATGGTAGTGCGGTATGCTCTCACGATCGGCATCCTGCTCGGGTAGGGTAGCATACTTGCTGTTGAAGAGGATGACCGAGTTGGCCTGTAGATCTGAACAAGATGAATCGTGCTCGACAAGAGTAGCTAATAGGCTTGTTAGTAGTTCTTTATTATAATTGAGCTCCATTTTGTACCCTGGATGGCGCAAGGCTACGTGCAAAGTCTCATTGCGGACATAGACGAAGCCGATCGCCTCTTGAAAGCGGGGCGGCAACAGTGAGAGAAATTTGCGATAGCACCGGTGTTTTGCCAAGGCTTGAAAATGCTGTGTTCCTGTTAGGGTATCAAGAATGGATTGGGTCGTTTTCATACGAAAGATTATATCGAAAAAATAGAAAACTTCGTTGGCCAAGTTAACAAAAAGGACAAACGTGAAGCAATACGATGTACTGATCATCGGAGCCGGAATCGCAGGACTGTATACTGCAATGAATCTCCCCAAAGAGATGAGCGTCTTGGTCGTATGCAAGGATATCCCCTGGGAGTGCAACACCTTTTATGCACAAGGAGGGATGGTCACTGCACTGAACGAAGCCGATATCCCTTCCCATATCGCCGATACAATGCGGGCCGGAGCGCAACACAACAATCCCGAGGCGGTGGAGATTCTTTCGCGTGAGTCGATCGACGCAACTGCCGACATCATTGAGCGCGGAATGGCCTTTGACCGGGCACCTGATGGGCATTTGCTCTATACCAAAGAAGCAGCACACTCCGCCAGTCGCATCCTGCATGCCGGAGGAGATGCAACGGGTCGGTATATGCATTACTTTATGATGACCCAAAACACACATTTGCTTCAGCGCAACACCTTGGTGTATGATCTGCTGGTAGAAAATGGTCATTGTTACGGTGTGCGTGCTATGGTCAATTACGAGCCAAAAACCATCCTTGCCAAGCACGTTGTCATCGCCAGTGGCGGGATCGGGTCACTTTATGAGTACAACACCAACTCGCGAACCATCAGTGCGGACATACACGGGATTTGTGTTGAAAAAGGGATCGAATTGGCCGACATGGAAATGATGCAATTCCATCCGACGGTTTTTGTCCAGACGCCTTATGCGCGCAAGCTGCTGCTCACCGAGGCCTTGCGAGGGGAGGGGGCGCATGTGGTCGATGAGGATGGCAAGCGATTTT
>CAZCAZ010000006.1:0-26686 GCA_964496735.1 uncultured Nitratifractor sp.
ACATTCCAAATCTACCATCCTCCTCCTCGAAGACGACCGTCTCTTTGCCGAGACGTTGGCTGATTTTTTGGAGGAGGAGGGATATGCTGTCGAGATAGTGCATGATCCTTATACAGCGATGGATCGGGGGTTTGCTTCTCACTATGATCTCTATTTGTTTGATGTGAATCTTCCGTTTGAGAGTGGATTTGACTTGCTCAAGAAACTACGCGACGGAGACGACCGTACTCCGGCGATCTTTTTGACCTCCCGTTCGGACAAAACATCCCTGCTCGAAGGGTTTGATGTCGGAGGCGATGACTACCTGCGCAAGCCGGTCGATCTCGAGGAGCTGCGCGCCCGGATCGAGGCGGTACTGCGGCGTCGGGATGGACGGCGGCGTATCGCGCTGGGGGAGTATGAGATGGATGTGGTCGCCAAGACGCTGTATCGGGACGGGGAGCCGGTGGAGCTGGGGAGTCGGCTCTTTGATCTGCTGCATCTGCTGGTGAGGGCGCATGGCGATGTGGTGCCGACGGATCGGATCCTGATGGAGCTCTGGTCACACGAGCAGGAGGGGAGCTATGGCGCCCTGCGGGTGTATATTGTCCGACTGAAGAAACTCTTCGGTGACCGGATCGAAAATCTCCGGGGGGTTGGGTATCGTTATGTAGCCAAGGAGGTACACGATGCGTAAACATGCTTTTTGGCCCTCGCTGTTGATGTATGTTGTCTCGACGGCGGGGATGCTGCTGCTGCTTTTTGTCTTTTTGCGGACGCAGGGGCTTGGCTGGGGCAACTTCTGGATCGCGCTGGCACTGTTTGTGCCGGTGATCGGGGTGGTGGGGTATCTGCTGCTGAGCGATGCCAGCGAAGACAAGGAGCGGCAGGATGCCCGGCTCGAGCACATGACCCGCGAAATCCTCCATGAGATCAATCTGCCGATTGCGACGATCAAAAGCAATCTGCAGATGCTGGCCATGCGGGTCGAAAACCCCCACAACCGCAAGCGGATCGGACGTGCCGAAGAGGCCTTGGTTCGCCTCCAGCGCCTCTATGATGAGTTGGCCTATTCTATCCGCAAGGAGATCCATGCCATCGACAAAGAGACCTTTGATCTCTCAGGGGTGTTGCGTGAGCGAGCAGCCGTGCATGCAGAGTTGCGACGCAATCCAGTCCATGTCACAGCATCCGATACCTTGCCGATCCATGCTGATCGTATCGGCCTAGAGCAAACACTGGACAACCTGATCAATAATGGAATGAAATATTCTGAGGCCGATGCGCGTGTCGATCTGATCCTAAAAGGCAATGAGCTCATGATTCAGGATCAGGGCGCAGGGATGGATGCAGCGCAAATCGCCCGTATCTATGAACGGTATTATCAGGGGGATAGTCACAATCCAGGCGAGGGGATCGGGCTGGCCTTGGTGAAGCGCTACTGTGACGAAGCGGGGATCGGGATCCGGATCGATTCGATCGTGGGAGCGGGGACGACGGTGACACTCGATTTTGCCAAAGTTGCGGCGGAGACTTGAGGTGATTGGGGGGCAGGGGAGGACCTTTAACACTTATGTAACAATTTTGTATTACCATTCTTTCATATGTGTGTTGGACATGGAGGAATCATGAAGAAAATTGCCAAAGCCATAGCGACCATTATTTGGCTCTCGAGTGTGACGCTTGCCGCGCAAGCAGAAGGTATGAATCAGCCAGATGTACATAAGCCAATCAAAATGCCTCATAATTACCGGATGGTACCTTTTGCCAAGGCGCAAATTCTTCAAAACGGTACAAGCAAAATGTTTTGCCAGAAATGTGGGATGAGTCTGCCGATGTTTTACCGCACCAACCACGTGGCCACTGTGGATGGCAAGGTGGAGCAGTTCTGTTCGATGTACTGCCTCGTCGAAGAGATGAACAGCGGCAAAAAAGTCACCGACGTCCAAGTCGTGGACAATGCGACATTGAAATGTATTCCGGTTGAAAAAGCCTTCTATGTCGTGGGGAGCTCCAAACCGGCGACCATGGCCAAAAAGATCAGTAAATATGCCTTTGGTACCGAGAAGGCAGCCGTGGAGTTTGCCAGAAAATTTGGCGGCAAAGTGATGCACTATACCGACGCACTCTCGATCGCCAAAAAAGATTTTGCCAGCGATACCCAAGCCAAAAAGATACGCCAGGCCAAGGCCGCTAAAATGGGCGAAAAGATTTACAATAAACGGTGCAAGCCCATCGCAGAGAAATTTACCACAGCCGGCGAAGCCAAAGCCTATATCAAATCAAGCAAAGCCTGCGGGAACCTCAGAGGCAAGCCACTGCAAGCGGTGGGATTGTATCTGATTGGGCGATAGGGTATTGGCAAAAATCAAGAAAAAAGGATGAGAATGCGATTTGTCATGATGTCACTGATGCTTGTCTCGTTTGGTCTCCAGGCGCAAAGCATGAGCTCGCCCCAAATTATGCGCCTTGCTAAAAAAGGGGAAAAGATCGCCCAGACCCTCTGTGCACCGGCCAAACTTCCCACCGCCAAAGGAACGATCGAGCAGGTGATGGAGGCCGTAGCTCAGAGTGGAGCATGCCCCAGGCTCTCTCAGCGCAAGCTGCAGGCGGTAGCATACTACGTTCGCACGGGCAGCACGCATGCCTCCAGTGCTCAATTCCATGTCCCTCACGGCGCCAAGTGTCCGGTGTGCGGGATGTTTGTCAGTAAGTACCCCAAATGGGCAGCTCGTATCGAAGCGGAAGGCCACAAGCAGTACTTCGACGGGGTCAAAGATATGATGAAATACTATATCTTCGATGCCGATTTTCCCTACGACCGGACGAAAATAAAAAGCATGGATGTGACCGACTACTACACTCTCGAAGCGATCCCTGCGCGGGAAGCCTACTATGTCCTCGGTTCCAAACAATACGGCCCGATGGGCAATGAACTCATCCCCTTCAAAACCGAAAAAGAGGCCAAAGACTTCATCGTCGATCACGGTGGAGACCGGATCGTCCGATTCAAAGAGATTACACCCAAGATGGTGATGGCTCTGGATGGGATAGAATTCAATGAATAATGAGGAGGGTTGATTGTGAAGTCTTTGATGAGCGTTGCAGCAGGGTTGTGGCTTTTGATCGGCGCGGTTGCCCTCCATTATGCGACATTTGATCGGGATCGGCTGCTACGGTCTCAAGAGGATTTGACATCAGTGACCGGGTTGGGAAACTTGGCTTATGGGGCAGCATGGACGGCTCCCCGTTTGCTGCGTCATCAAGCTCAAGCATGCAACCCAGCCTACCCAGAACTTGACCCCATACTCAGGAGTGATTTTGTCTATGCGTACTGATTCGCCGTTTATAGCCTTTCTTTCTTTGGAGTTTTTCCGTCAGTGGCGCAAGCATTTCGGGGTCATGTTGATCGCGTTGGTGATACTGTTTCTCTTGGCTTCGGTTTTGTTCATTTCGTCCTCCATTCAGGCATCGCTTACGCATGCGCTGGAGAGTGAACCGGATTTTGTGGTTTCTCGGGTCAGAGGCGGACAGCAAGCGCCCGCGCCGGTGGATTGGGTGGATGAAATCGCTGACCTTCATGGGGTAGACAAGGTCGCTCCGCGTGTCTATGGCCGGTACTTTTTTGAGCCCAAAGGAGCAAGTTTTCTCATTGTCGGGGTCGATCCGTTCGATGAGCAGAGTCATCGGGCTTTGCAGAAACTCTTCGGTGCATTCGATCTCAAAGGATTTCTAGCCGGTGACAAGATGCTGGTGAGTCGTAGTGTCCAGCAGGCACTAAGTGCCCATTTTTACCCTAAGTCTTATAACTTTATCACGCCAGAGGGCGCATTTAAAAAAGTAGAAATTTTTGGTATGCTGCCCAGTACGGTGGATCTGATGGGCAATGATATGATAGTGATGCCCATGGATCTGGCACGTCAAATTATCGGCCTTGATGAGGATGCGGTCAGCGATATCGCTTTGAACGTCCCCAATGACAGTGAATGGGACAACCTCGCGACCAAGATTGCCGGTCTGCACTATGATCTACGTGTTGTGACCAAAAACGATATTCGCAAAGCCTATGCTGAGCTATACCATTACAAAGGAGGCTTATTCTTGAGCCTTTTTGTGATCGCGTTGGCGACCTTTGTGTTGATCCTCTATCAGCGTTTTTCGCAGGTCTACTCCTCGGAGCGACGGCACATCGGCCTGTTGCGAGCCCTGGGTTGGAGCATCCGGGATGTGTTGCGGTTGAAGTTTTTTGAGACGCTGATTGTCGTTGTGATCGCGTACGTACTAGGGGTTGCGCTGGCGTATGGTTATGTCTTTGTTCTCGGGGCTCCGGGGTTGGGGGCGATTTTTCTCGGAGGAGCCAATCTGGCCAATCATACCCACTATGTGCCGGTACTGGACTTCCGAGTGCTTGGTTCGATCTTTTTACTCTATGCCATACCGTTTGTAGCTGCCGTACTGATTCCGGTCTGGAAAATTGCCGTGACCGATCCCAAGGAGGCCATGCTGTGACAAATACAAAAGCAGAAACCCGCGCAGAGCGAGCAGCAGTTCACCAAGACGACCCCATCATCATCGTCGAAGACCTCAACCGGTCTTTTGCTGCTGGCGATGTGCTTTTCCATGCTCTTAAACACATCAACCTTACTGTTCATGCGGGCGATTGCATTGTCCTCAAGGGGGTTAGCGGCAGCGGCAAGACCACATTGCTCTCGATCCTGGCTGGACTGGACCGCCCCAGCAGCGGAAAAGTGCTCATCGAAGGTGAGGCGATCGCCAAACTCCCCGATCTGCATGCCTCACAATTTCGGGCGCGGCGGATTGGGATGATCTTCCAGCACTACAACCTCATGGAGCATCTCACCGTCTCCGAAAATGTCATGGTGCCCCTTATCCCAACCGGAATGGATACCAAGACGATCAATGCCCGGGTCGATGCGGCACTGGCGCAAGCGAATATTGCCCACAAACGCGACACCCAAACCGCTAGAATTTCCGGTGGAGAGAAGCAGCGCACCTCCATTGCCCGAGCGCTGGCAGCGGATCCGGCGGTGATCCTTTGTGACGAACCTACTGCCAACCTTGACCGTGCCAATTCGCTCCGTTTTATTGAAATCCTTGGTGATCTGCATGCTGCAGGCAAGACCATTGTCATTGCTACCCACGATCCGCTTTTTGATCATTTACCGTTTGAAGCCCGGACGGTGGAGATGATAGATGGGGAGATAGTGGATGGTTGACGGTGGATGGATGGGGCATGAGGGGCACAAGTTGCACATCACGATTGCCAGAGGGGATCGTATATGAATGATATTCTCCTTAACAATCAGGTCATGATCTATCTCTTCAGTGAAGCGATCCTTTTTCTCCTTTCGCTTCTCGCTGTGATTGTGGCAATACAGATTTTGTTGCACTGGGATTTTGGAGCCTTCACCGAACGGCAATTTGCGCTGGAACGGCGGGCGTATCTTGTGATGACGATCATCGTCTTTGTTATCGTGATGAAGGCAATACTGCTTCCTTACTTCGTCTTTACCATTGATGATCTGGCCATCCTGGTGCCGGGAGCCATGTGCGGGGCAGGGGTGATCTCGGCCAATGACTATGGACTCAAGCTCCTCGTTTTGAAGCTGATGTTGCTTTTCTTTCTGATCCTTTGGCTGGCACTCAACCGCTACGACCTCGAGGCCAAAAATTATCCGATTTTCCGACAAAAAACATGGCTTTATCTCGTGATCTTTTCTCTCCTTGTTCTGGAATTCGGGTGGGACATTGCCTACTTTATGCGCATTGATATCCATGTGCCGGTGAGCTGCTGTTCGGCACTCTTTGGGCAGCTTGAAGGTGCCAATCCTCTCCCCTTTGGCCTGAGTCGTCCGATGCTGCTGTTGCTTTTTTATCTGCTGTATATCGTGGTACTTTTGGCGACATGGGGAGGTCAACCGTGGGTCGTATTGCCTGTGGTGGGACTTTTTGTTACGGTGGCGTATTATGCGGTGGTCTATTTCTTCGGGACATACGTCTATGCACTGCCGACGCACAAGTGCCCTTTTTGCATGTTTCAGTCCGAGTATTATTATGTGGGATACGTGATGTGGGGCTCGCTCTTTGTGGGGGCGTATCTTGGAGCGACGGCTGCCATTGAGCGACTTTGGCTCAAAAATCCGGATCGTCAATGGGAACACTGGTCGCTCGGCCTGCTTAGCTTTTTTGTGCTATTATGCACGGCATATGTGGCGGTGTATTATGCGCAGCATGGGGTGCTGCTGGAGAGTGTATGAGTGAAGGGGGCACCCTGATACCGTACATCATTCAAATCAATTTTAGGATAAGGACAAAAACCATGAAAAAAATCATCCCACTGCTGAGCATCGCGCTTTTGATCGCGGTTATCGCCATTGTTTTTGTCTCGATGGCCCAGAAAGATGCCCCCGTGACGATCGCCAAAGGAAACATCGCCTTCAAGCCACTACCGATCAAGCTGGGCAAAACCAACGATACCCAATGCGCCATGCTCATCAAATCCAACCGCAATGCCGGTGAAGCGATTGCACCTGATGGCCGGACGTGGTTTTTCGATGACCCCGGCTGTATGATGCTCTGGCTCAAAGATCGAGACTGGGCAGACAAAGCCGTCCTCTGGGTGCACACGATCGACACCCATGCATGGATTGATGCTCGCAAGGCTTGGTACAGTATCGACGATCATACGGAGATGCATTATGGGTTTGGCGCGTATGCGAAATCCCAAAAGGGTCGTATTGATTTTGATGAGATGCACCTGCGTATGCTGCGAGGCGAAAACCTGACCAATCCAAAGATCCGCAAAAAAATATTGGGCGTCTAGATGGATAACGTCAGCATATTTTCCATCGTCACCGTCGCATTTCTGGGCTCGTTCGGGCACTGCCTCGGGATGTGCGGGGGGATCGTGATCGCCTACAGCAGCAGCAAGATTGATCCGAAATGGCACAAGCTCTTCCAGGGGATTGCCCACGGGATGTATTCGTTCGGAAGGATCACGACTTACATGGTCATTGGTGCGGTGTTTGGTGCCTTGGGCGGGGTGGTGAGTTTCAGCGGTGCTGCGATCGCGACCTTGACGATCCTTGCGGGGGTTTTTATGATCCTGGCAGGGCTCTCTATCGCAGGAAAGTTGCAGTTTTTGACCCTGCTGGAACACTCATTTTCACGGAGCCAATGGTACCAAAAGACGTTTCGCTCCATCCTCGAATCCCGCTCACTGTATAGCTTTTATGTATTGGGATTGCTCAATGGTCTGCTGCCATGCGGATTGGTCTATTTCTTTGCGGTTACAGCGGCGAGTACAGGGAGCGCCGTGTGGGGGGCGACGGTGATGCTGATTTTTGGTCTTAGCACTGTGCCATCGATGATGGGATTGGGATTTTTTACCTCTATCTTTACCCACACGACGATGCGCAAGACGATGATGAATCTTGCCGCGATTGTGGTGGTGCTCTTTGGGCTTTATACTGTGTACCGTGGTTATGACTTTGTCCGACATCCGGAGAAAGCGTTGCTGAATTGTTGCGATACGGAAGTCTCGGCCGATCAAAATACCACATCCCTGCCAAAATTTACCCCACTTATAGTGAAATAGCCATTCACGTTAATCTAACTTTGGCTATAATGGTCGGCATATTTTAATTACACAGGAGTATAGAATGGCCATTTTTGATGAAGTAAAAGAAGTAGTAGTAGAGCAACTAAGCGTCAGCCCTGACGAAGTCAAAGAGGACTCAAAGTTTGCTGATGATCTTGGTGCAGACAGCCTCGATGTTGTCGAGCTTGTCATGTCACTCGAAGAGAAATTTGACATCGAAATTCCTGATGAGGATGCTGAGAAGATTGCTACCGTAGCCGATGCAATCGCGTTCATTGAGAACGTCAAAGCATAGTGCTCTCGCTGCCCTCGGGCAGCCTTGATGTGCAATGATGGTTTCAAGTATTTTTTAGAATATTTGCATCTATTATTTTATAATTTTTATCCAAATACGAGGAGCGACCCGTGAGACGAGTGGTAGTAACCGGTATCGGAATGATCAACAGTGTGGGCCATGATGCCCCGAGCGCTTTTGATGCGATTGTATCAGGCGAATGTGGAATCGACCGCATTACAGCATTTGATCCAGAAGGGTATGCGGCACAAATCGCTGGCGAAGTCAAAGATTTCGATCCCAAGACTGTCATGGACCCCAAAGAGGTCAAAAAAGCAGACCGTTTCATCCAGCTTGGGCTCAAAGCTGCTGCCGAAGCCATGGAGGACGCCAAAATTACAGCCGACATGGATCGGGAGCGTTTTGGGGTGAGTTGCGCCTCTGGGATCGGCGGATTGCCGACGATTGAGCGCAATTCAATCATCATGGAAAACCGTGGTCCTCGCCGCCTCTCTCCTTTCTTTATCCCCTCGGCATTGGTCAATATGCTGGGTGGTTTTGTCTCGATAGCTCATGGCCTTCAGGGGCCCAACCTCTCCTCTTCGACGGCATGCGCTGCCGGAACCCACGCTGTGAGTGAAGCAGGCAAGACCATTATGCTGGGTGGGGCTGACCGCGTGCTGGTCGTTGGTGCTGAAGCCACAGTGACGGGAGTCGGGGTAGGGGGATTTGCTGCAATGAAAGCCCTCTCGACGCGTAACGATGACCCCAAGACCGCTTCACGTCCGTTTGATGCGGATCGGGATGGATTTATCATGGGAGAGGGTGCAGGTGCGCTGGTGCTTGAAGAGTACGAAGCGGCCAAAGCCCGCGGTGCCAAAATTTATGGAGAATTAGCCGGATTTGGCGAAAGCGGCGATGCCAATCATATCACCACGCCCACGATGGACGGCCCACTGCGTGCCATGAAGGCAGCATACCAAATGGCCGGAGAACCCACGATCGACTACATCAATGCACACGGCACATCCACACCGGTTAATGACAAAAATGAAACCGCTGCAATCAAAGCACTCCTTGGCGGCAAAGCGCACTGTCCGCCGGTGAGCTCCACCAAAGGTCAGATCGGCCATTGTCTCGGTGCAGCTGGAGCGATCGAAGCAGTGATTGCGCTCATGGCCATGGATCGCGGGATTATCCCACCGACGATCAACTACACCACACCGGACGAAAACTGCGACCTCGACTATGTTACCGAAGGGGCACGCGAAGCTGATCTCAAAGTGGTGATGAGCAACTCCTTTGGTTTTGGCGGTACCAACGGCGTCGTCATCTTCAAGAAAGTCGACTAAGGAACTCTGATGGCGACCTACCTCGATTTCGAAAAACCACTTGAATCCATCCAAGAAGATATCGAGCTGGCCAGAGCCCGTGCGGACTTGGATGCGGTAGAAATCCTCGAAAAAGATTTGGCCAAGGAGGTCAAAAAAGTTTTTGGCTCACTCAGCGATTATCAAAAACTGCAACTGGCACGCCATCCCGATCGTCCGTATGCACTGGATTATGTGCGCTTGATGATGGAGGATGCCCAAGAAATTCATGGCGACCGTCACTTCAAAGATGACTTGCCAATCGTCGTGTATCTCGGCTGGATCGGTGGGGAGCGCGTTGTGGTAATCGGAGAACAAAAAGGGCGTGGCACCAAGCACAAACTTCGCCGAAATTTTGGTATGCCCAATCCCGAAGGATACCGCAAGGCTCTGCGTGCCGTGAAACTAGCTGAAAAATTTGATATTCCTGTTTTGATGCTCATTGACACTCCGGGCGCCTATCCGGGACTCGGAGCGGAAGAGCGAGGTCAGAGTGAGGCGATTGCCCGCAACCTGATGGAATTTTCTGCCGTTAAGATCCCCATGATCTCTGTTGTGATTGGCGAAGGTGGTTCCGGTGGAGCACTGGCTATCGGCGTTGCTGATCGTTTCGCCATGATGCGCTATTCGGTCTTTTCTGTTATCTCACCTGAAGGATGCAGTGCCATTCTCTGGAATGACCCGTCCAAAGTCGAGCAGGCCACCAAAGCACTCAAGATTACCCCTGATGCTCTCGTAGAGCATGAATTGATCGATGCAGTGATTGATGAGCCTCTTATTGGTGCCCATCGCCACAAGGCCATGGCGGCCGATGCCCTCAAAGAGTATTTTTTGAGTAGCCTCAAAGAGCTACGCGAGCTCAGCAAGGAAGAGTTGCTCGAAAAGCGATACGAGAAGTTGACCGCACCGGGTGCGTTCAAAGAAGTCTAATCTCGAATAACGCGTAGGGGGTAACAGCCCACCAAAATCCCGAGTAGATTGTTGCATCAAGATTGTGCAATGGCACACCCTGCGCGTTTCGAATCTCCCAAAGGAAATAACATCATGCTCCATGACCTAATCAATTGGATTGTTTCTACGGTCAACGACTGGGGTTATTTCGGTATCATTGCGGCTATGTTTCTTGAGAGCAGTTTTTTCCCTTTTCCTAGTGAAGTGGTCATGATTCCGGCTGGATATTTGGCTTTTCAAGGGAAAATGAGTTTGATTGCCGCGATTGGAGCAGGAATTTTTGGCTCCATAACGGGAGCATTATTCAATTACTACCTTGCAGCGACCCTTGGACGTCCATTGCTGGAACGCTATGGGAAATATATCCTCCTCAAGCCCGAAACACTCGACAAGCTTGAAGCTTTTTTTGTCCGTCATGGAGAAATTTCTACATTTAGTGGACGGCTTATCCCAGGCATCCGTCAATACATTTCGCTGCCTGCGGGTTTGTCTGGGATGCCCGTGGGACGGTTTGCCCTCTTTACGGGGCTGGGCGCGGGTATCTGGGTAAGTGTCTTGGCGTTGCTGGGGTACTATGTCGGAAAAAATGAAAACCTCTTGGGAGAGTACCTTCATGATGCCACCTTGATTGCCTTGTCGGGTGTTGGCATGCTGGTGCTTTTCTACTGGTTGTATCAACGCAAGAAAGAAGCCAAATGATCCTGATGGATGTGGGCAACACACGTGCACATGTTTGTCGGGATGGACAGGTTGAGCATATGGTCGTCGATGAAGCGGTACGCCGCTTCCATGCGCAGCGGATAGACTACATCAACGTCAACCCCCACAATCGTGACCTGCTTTCTGCGATTGCCAGCTGGCGAGATCTGGATGAGCAACTTCATCTGGAAGGCGATTATCCGGGGATGGGGGTGGATCGACGGGCCTTGTGTCTGGCACATAGCGAGGGGATCTTCGTCGATGCAGGTAGCGCTATCACGGTGGACAAGGTGGTCGGTGGCGTGTATCAGGGGGGATTTATCCTGCCGGGGTTGCAAGCCTATGCCCGAGTCTATGCGACGATCTCTCCCGTATTGGATGTGCCGAGGGGTGAGAAGTTGGATCTAAAGATTCTCCCAAAAGAAACCAAAAAAAGTGTAAATTTTGGTACAATGGCATCGATTGTTTCCGCCATTGAGCGGGTGCGCGAGGACTTGCCGATCTATATGACCGGCGGGGACGGCGTGGTGCTTGCTTCGTATTTTGGCGATGCTATCTATGATGAGACGTTGGTTTTTCAAGGGATGAAAAAAAGTGTCTCGAGGCAATGACGCTACTTCAGCGATGCATGCTGGGTATACATGTGGATTAATAAAACATTTCAAAGGGTATTTATGTTGACAATAGCACTGCCAAAAGGGCGGATTGCCGAGGAGACGCTGGCGATTTTTGCTGAGATTTTTGGAGGAGAGTTTTCCTTTAGTGGCCGTGAGTTGATCATGGAAGCGCAGGGGTTTCGTTTTTTAAATGTTCGCAATCAAGACGTCCCCACTTATGTCGAGTACGGGGCAGCAGATTTAGGAGTTGTCGGTTTTGATGTGATCACGGAGAAGCGCCTTGAGATTATCGATTTGCTGGATCTCAATATCGGCCGTTGTAAAGTCGCCATTGGCATTCGCAACGACGATGAGCTCGATTGGAGTCGACCGGATATCAAAGTGGCCACAAAAATGGTCAATATTACCCAAGACTACTTCGCACGCAAGGCGGTCGGTGTCGAGGTGATCAAACTCTATGGGTCGATTGAGTTGGCGCCCCTGATTGGGTTGGCCGATGCGATTGTGGATATTGTGGAGACGGGAAGCACCATGCGTGAGAACGGTCTCAAAGTTGCCGAAGATATTATGGATTCTTCTGCTCACTTGATTGCCAATCCCAACAGCTATTATGCCAAAAAAGAGGCGATCTTGGATCTGTACGGAAGCATTCAGGCCGCGGTGGGTACAAAATAGGCCAGCATCATGTCCACTTCTCTTGATCTCTATGCTCGTGTCGAAGACCTCTTGGGGGTCAAAGAAGCCTCACCCGATCTTTATGCCCACTACTTGCTGACGCTCAAGCACCTTGAGTTTTCTACTTTGCTTGATGTTGGGTGTGGCAATGGGGATTTTATCCGTCAGATGCAAGGAGCATTTCCTCATGCGCACTTTGCGGGCATTGACCTGAGTGTCGAGATGGTACGACGCGCCAAGATGCAGAAAGTAGACGCCCAGGCACTTGACCTCTGCGATGCGACCGGATCATACGATGTAATTACGGCTGTTTTTGATGTGCTCAATTATTTACCCGAAGCCGACTTGCGGCGGTTTGGAGCCTGTCTCCGGAACCGACTGGCAGACGGTGGAGTGTTTTTGTGTGATGTTACGACCTGGTATGGGTTTGCCGAGATTGCTAGCGGCGCGTTCCAGGCCGAGGATGATGATCGTTTTGTAGCGATTGATGCTGATTTTTCTGATGAGAAGTATACTTCTAAGTTTGTCCTTTTTGAGCGAAACGGAAGCGATTGGATGCGTTCAGATGCCCTGATAGATCAGTATCACTATAGGGTGGATGTATTGGCCGAAGCGCTGGGGCTGGAAGTGCTCTCAGAAGAGCCAGTGATGCTGTATGGGGACGAAGCGGATAAAGAGTTTTTGGTGATGAGGGCACGATAGCCATTATGCGCTATCTTGCCGGACGGTTGATCGTGTCTCTCGACAGGATTTTGGTGCTTATTTTTCCTGCTGCCGTTGCTTACATGCACTCGCGTCGATACAGAAAAACCCTTTACCTTTTTTGGCAGGCTTAAGCTCTTCTTCGATGGTATGACCACATTTTTTGCAAGCATTTTCTGCTTGAGGAGTGCTAGGTTTTTCGGCTTCGGGCTTCATGGCAGGGAAGAGGAGGACATCGCGAATGGAGTGGTGGTTGGTCAGCATCATGACGAGGCGGTCGATCCCGATCCCTTCTCCGGCAGTGGGGGTCATGCCGTAACCTAGGGCTCGAACAAAATCACTGTCCATGTGCATCGCTTCGTCATCGCCTGTGGCATCTTTGGTGGCGACTTGGTCTCGGAATCGCTGGTGCTGGTCGAGAGGATCGTTGAGCTCGTTGAAGCCGTTGGCCAACTCTTTGCCTGCCATAAAAAGCTCAAACCGTTCGGCGATCTGTGGATTTTCATCGTTGCGACGAGAGAGAGGTGAGATATCAATGGGATAGTCAATGATAAAGGTGGGGTTGATGAGTTTCTCTTCGACAAACGCATCGAAGAGTTCAGCCTGCACGTAACCCAGTGTCAGGTTGGAGTCGGCGTCTATCCCGTGTTCTTTGAGGTATGCCAATCCTTTTTCTCGATCATTGGCGACATCTTTCGGGACGCCACCGATGCTGGTGAGTCCTTCAACAAAAGGCACCTTGGCAAACGGAGCGCTGCAATCGATCATCACGTCACCATACGGGATGGTGGTTCCCATATCCAGTGCGTCAAGAAGATGGAGAAAGAGCTCCTCAGTCAATGCCATGAGGTCGTGGTAGTTGTGCCATGCCCAATAGAACTCAATGGAGGTGAATTCAGGATTGTGGGTTTGGTCCATCCCCTCATTTCGAAAGTTTCGGTTGATCTCAAAAACCGCCTCCATACCGCCGACAACGAGACGTTTGAGGTAGAGCTCGGGAGCAATACGCAGGTAGCGATCGACACCTAAGGCGTTGAAATGAGTGATGAAGGGCTTGGCGTTGGCTCCACCGGGAATAGGGTGCATCATGGGTGTTTCTACTTCGAGAAAACCATGATCTTCGAAAAAGCGGCGAATCAATGATACGATCCGTGAACGGGTCTCAAATGTCTTTTTGACTTCGGGGTTCATGATCATGTCGAGGTAGCGTTGGCGATAGCGAGTCTCCTGATCGGTCAGGCCGTGGAATTTTTCCGGCAGGGGCATGATGGCTTTGGAGACGAGGCGCAGGCCTGTACAATGCAGAGTCAGTTCGCCTGTTTGCGTGACAAAAGGATAGCCGCTGGCCTCAATGATGTCCCCCACCTCAAAGAGTTTTTTGACGACGGTGTTGTAGAGCCCTTCAGGGAGATCGTCGCGTGTATAGTAGATCTGCACCAGTCCATCGCTGTCTTCAATCTTGGCAAAAGCAGCTTTGCCCATGATGCGGACAAATTTGATACGTCCGGTGAGGGTGATATGCTGAGAGTCATCCTTTTTTTCTTCGGTATCGAGTTGCTTGAGCTGCTCAAAATCACTGAGAAATTTTGAGGAAGGCATCCCTTTGGTCATGTTGGCCGGATAGGGATTGTGACCCTCTTCTCGGAGTTTTTCGGATTTCTTTATCCGTTCTTGAATGTATTGGTTTTCAAAAATCAATGGAACGTCCTTCAAATATATTATGCATTATTTTGGCAAGCTTCGCACAAGCCGACGATCTTCATCGTGTGATCGGTCATTTGAAAATGGTGTTGCTCGGCGATGGCATCCTGGCGTGTTTCGATCACGTCATCGGTAAACTCAATAATGGTGCCACAGGCAGTGCAGACAAGATGGTCATGGTGCTTTTTGAGCCCAATCTCATATTTTTTCCCGTCTTTACCAAAAGAGATTGATTCGGCTAGACCGGCATCCTCCAGTAGGCTAAGGGTGCGATAGATGGTAGCGATCCCTACATTGAGATCTGGGTTTTGCTCGCTGACAAGTCGATGAATATCTTCTGGAGAAAAATGCCCATCGTTTTCATAAAGAACACGCAAAATTGCTTCACGCTGTTTCGTGAATTTTAGGCTGTTTTTTTTCAGAAGTTGTGTGAATTCATCGAGTAAAAATGTGTAGTCAACCATGCGACTTCTCCTGTGCAACCGCAAGGGGCGCAAGGTGGATCAGGGTCGAACCTACGTGGTTGAGCGTGGGTAGCAGGCGACTGTGCTTGATGGCGGTATTGAAATTATCCCGTACCAGGGCACTGCTTAGTAAGCTGGTACTGATGAGAGAGAAAATCAAAAAGTACTTGAGTCCTGCAACGCCCATACCTAATATTTGAGTGGGGACGGCACGTGGAGGGGTCTTGAGGGAGGTAAAGATGGTGGCGACAAAGGAGCTTCCGCCCCAAATGACGCCCAGAACCAGCAAAAAGGCCAGCAGTTTCATTAGGGCCATATTGCCCATATTGAGCGAAGCGTGAAGCACCTGTCCGACCGGCTCGGCTGCACGGGAAGCGACAAAAACGCCGCCGATCAAGCCGACGAAACCGACCAATTCACGAATGAAGCCATTAAAATAGCCTTTGAGTGAAAGGAGAAGAATTAGAAAAACAAGGGCGATATCAAGCACAAATACTCCTTAGATCAGGCCGCGCAATTCTTTGGCTTTGTTTGCGTATTGTATAGCAGTATCACGGCTGATCAGCCCTTGCTGTACTAGTTTGACGAGTACTTGAGTCTGAGTCTGCATGCCGCTATCGCCTTGGCCGAGTTGCATGGTGGAATAAATTTGGTGAACTTTGTCTTCACGAATCAGGTTGGAAATCGCATGATTGGTGACGAGGATCTCAGAGGCAGCGAGACGACCCCCTCCGACCTTGGGGAGCAATGCTTGAGCAATGACGGCCACAAGGGAGCTGGAGAGCATTGCACGAACTTGTGGCTGCTCATCACCACCAAAAACGTCCAAGATACGGTTGATGGTGCCTGAGGCAGAGTTGGTATGCAATGTGCCGAAAACGAGGTGGCCTGTTTCAGCAGCCGTGAGGGCGGCGGCGATGGTCTCTTTGTCGCGCATTTCCCCGACGAGAATGATATCAGGGTCTTGACGCATTGCGTACTTGAGTGCGGACGAAAAGCTAGAAGTATCGTCGCCAATACCACGGTGCGAGAAGATACATTTTTTATTTTGATGGACGAACTCTACAGGATCTTCTACGGTGATAATGTGCTTGGATTCATGCAAGTTGATTTCGTTGAGCATAGCGGCCAGCGTGGTCGACTTTCCTGAGCCGGTTGGTCCCGTGACGAGGATCAGTCCTTTTTCGCGTTGGATTAGCTTTTTGTATATATAGGGCGAGTTGAGGTCGTCGAGCGAAGGAATGTCGATAGGAATCACACGAAAAGCAGCGGCCATATCGCCAAGTGTACGATAGTAATTGGCACGAAAACGGCCGACGCCTTCGAGTTCGATGGCGAAGTCAAGTTCATCGTTTTCTTCAAAAGCAAGTTTTTGCTTTTCTGTGAGAAGCGCGTAACACATTTCTTCGATATCTACGCCAGTAAGCTTGGGGAGATTGATCGGCTTCAGGGAGCCATCAAGGCGTAGCTGTGGCTCACTACGGCTGACAAGGTGAAGGTCAGAGGCACCATGGGCTACGATGCTCTGGAGAAGTTTTTTGATGTTGCTGGCTGACATGGTTTTCCTTTGGATTTAATCAATAATAGCGGGAACGATAAAGAAATCATCGGCATGATTGGCGGCATGTTCGAGGATTGAACTCGAGATGCTTGGATCGGTATCGGGGGCATCTGCACGCAAGGGTGCGCCGCCGGTTAGTGTCGAAAAGGCGGCATCGAGATGGTCGGTCTTGAGCGCTTCGAGATTGTCAACATAGGTGACGATTTCGGAGAGCTGTGAGATCACTTCATCTTTTTTGCTCTCATCAATACGAAGATGTGAAAGTTTTTCAAGTTTGGCCAATATGGAATGGTCGATTTGCACGGGTACCCTTTTGAGAGGTTTTCTATGATAAAATATCCGGATATTATAGTCAAAAAGAGATTAAGATGTGTATGAATAGACCCCTTTTGAGCCAACAGCAGGTTGATTCGCAAGAGCTGGCAACGCTTTTGGAGGATCGGCAAAGTGGCGCAGCGTCATTTGTCCTGGTGGATATCCGTGAACCATACGAGTACGAAGCAAGCCATATTGCAGGTGTCGACCTGCTTTTGCCGACGACACAGCTTCAGCGTTGGGCACCTGTGCTGGCCAGCAAATACCGAGATGTTCCTCTGATTTTGACTTGCCGTACGGCCAATCGGACTGGCCAAGTGCAACAGATCCTGAGGCATCAGCTTGGCATGGAGAATGTCATCAATCATGCCGGAGGCATTGTGACGTGGCAAGGCGCGCTTGCTCAAGGGATGGATGGAGTGAAAGATGTCTAAGTCAATGCATGTTGTTGATCTGCTGATTGAGCTTATTGCTGCAAAGTCCGTTACGCCAGACGATGCAGGCCTGATGGACAAAGCGGTCGATTATCTCGAGGGCTTTGAGGTGATCCGCCGTGACGAAGGAGGGGTCAAAAATCTCTTTTTGACTCGTCGATTTGGAGAGGGGAGTCACCTCTGCTTTGCAGGTCACGTTGATGTTGTACCGGCCGGTGAAGGGTGGGAAAGCGATCCGTTTGTGCCGATGATTCGTGACGGGGTGCTATATGGTCGCGGTGCCCAGGATATGAAAAGTGGTGTGGCAGCAGCCATGGCAGCCTTGCAGGAGGCAAGGCATTTTCCTGGCCGACTTTCGTTGTTGCTGACTTCCGACGAAGAAGGCGAGGCAACATACGGCACGCAAATCATGCTGGCGCACCTCAAAGAGATTGGCTTGCTGCCTGACGCCTGTGTGGTCGCTGAGCCAACGTGCGAAACAGCTTTTGGCGATGCGATCAAGATCGGCCGTCGTGGCTCTATCAATGGCTACCTTACCATTCGAGGCAGACAGGGGCATGCTGCCTATCCAGAAAAATCACTCAATCCTGTCCATGAACTTGCCCCCAGACTGGCCAGACTGGCTGGAGTGGATCTGGATGGCGGTGATGAAGATTTTGCGCCGAGCAAGCTAGTGATCACTGATATCCGTGGCGGAATGGAAGTGACCAATGTCACCCCCAATGAGCTGAAAATTATGTTCAATGTTCGCAACAATACCCGCACCGATGCCCAGGCCGTCCAGGCATATGTAGAGGAGGTGTGTAGCGGGCTGGATATCGACTTGAAGCTTACACAAGGCTCTTTTCCTTTTGTGACAGATCGCGCTGCGACGCTTGTCGACCTGATGACACAAAGCATCACGTCGGTTGCTGGCATCACACCGATTTATTCTACGGCAGGAGGCACAAGCGATGCACGATTTATGGGGCAGTATGGGATCGACGTGGTAGAGTTTGGGACGCGAAATGATACGATCCACGCCGCCAACGAACGGGTTGCCGTCGATGAAGTTGAAGGTCTCTATCGTGTCTTTGTTGACCTGATTGGGCGGTGGAAATGAGCCTATTGGGAGTGGTTGCAATATCCATAGGTGCTGAACTCTTTGAAGCGGCATGGCAGCGTGCTGATTCGATGCGGGGAGTGATCGAGAATGGATGGCGCCTGTATCGACGTTCGGTATTTTTGTTTCTTGCGATGCACACGGGCTATGTGTATGTTCTTTTTATCTCTTTACGTTATGATGTCCTCAATGGCCCCATTATCGGCATGTTGGCGTTCAAGACCCTTGATATCTTTTTCAAGCTTGAATTGATCGGCTATTTTCGCGGGAAAAAGCGTGCAGGGGCAGAGGTGCAAGCGATGCTGGAGTCTTCGATACCTAGCTGGTATATGTTTGCAGGAGTGTTGACATATCCATGGTTTGTCTATTGGGCACTAAAAGGGGGATTTGAATGACAGAAACGCTTGTGCATGCATGGCAACTTGAGAATGACACATACGGGAAAGAAGCGATGGCTACCCTTCAGGATCGGCACGTATTGCTGGCAGAGGACAACACCACCAATCAAGAGATTATTTTGGCCCTGCTTGAGCACAGTGGCATTCGGATGAGCGTCGTCTCGGATGGCAGAAAGGCTGTGAAAATGCTCGAGGAAGGAGAGAAGGTGGATCTCGTCCTTATGGATATTCACATGCCGCATATGAACGGATACGATGCCGCACGGAAAATTCGTGAATTCAATGCGTCCATTCCTATTATTGCGTTTACGACCGATGCAGAAAAGTATGACATTGCACAGGCGAAATCAGCCGGTATGAATGACCATCTCAGCAAGCCGATTGATGTCAAGCGCTTTTATGTCGTGCTCTGGAAACACCTGGGGCTCACCCTGGATACAGCAGCACTTACGAGGCCCATCGAGGAAAACGAAAACACAAAAGACCCGTTGTTTTCGTTCGAATTGATCGACGCCCGCGAGGGACTAAAGCGGGTGCTTCACAATCGCAAGATTTATATCAATATCCTCAAGGGACTGTATGAATTTCGCCATGTGAGGCTGGATGAAATCATCGACCCCGAAGAGTTCCGGCGTACCATTCATACCATCAAAGGGCTCAGCGCCGGTGCCGGCGCTCACGCACTGTATCGTGTTGTCTACGAGCTGGACCGTACGCAGGACCGCAATTTGATCTGGGATTTTTACCATGTCTTCAATGCCGTCATTGAAGAACTGCAAGCCAAGTGCCTCTTTGATGATGCGCAAGTAGATCATAGTCAAAAAACACCCCTTACTGCGGATAAGCGTGAGGCGCTGTATCTCGAGCTCCTTACTGCGTGCGCAACAAGGCGCATTCGGCACGTGCAGCCGGTTATGACAAAAATTGAACAATTTGCTTTGAATCCTGAAGATAAAAAGCTGTATAATGACATCAAAGTCTTTGTAAAGCAATATAAATTCAAAGAGGCAGGAGAGTTGTTGTATGATGCAAAAAAAAACAATTTTAATCATTGACGATACCGAAGCCAATATTGAAACACTGACCGCACTGTTGGGCGAACAATACGACCTGCTGATTTCGCTCAGTGGCCGCGAAGCCCTTGCGCTTTTGGATGAAGAGCATGTTGACCTTGTCTTGTTGGACATTGTTTTGCCGGGCATGGACGGTTTTGAGGTCTGCCGTCGTATCAAAGCCGAGAAGAAAACGCAAGATATCCCCGTTATATTTATTACCGTTAAATCAGATGAGGACTCCATAGAGCGAGCTTATGAGCTGGGCGGGGTCGACTATATCACCAAGCCTTTTCGCTCTCGCGAAGTACTCTCCCGCATCAAAAAAGAATTAACCTTACAGACTATGCTTGATGAGCTGGCCCATTTGGCATCTACGGATCCCTTGACGAAACTCTACAACCGACGCCATTTTTCCAAGATCTCTCAGCACGCTTTGGCCTTGGCAAAGCGAGAGCAGGAGGCACTTTCGGTGATCATGTTGGACATAGATCGTTTCAAGCGTGTCAATGATACCTATGGCCATCAGGCAGGAGATGAAGTGATCATGCATTTGGCCAAAACGATCATGGCGCATTTGCGCCAAAGCGACTTTGCCTGCCGTTTTGGCGGGGAAGAGTTTGTCGTACTTCTCCCCAATACATCCATAGATGATGCGCGCTATACGGCTGAAAAGCTGCGCAAAGCTGTCGAAGAGAATGCAGCAATACTCTCCAACGGCGAAGCGGTATATTATACAGTCAGCTTGGGTGTTTCCACCGTAGATCTAAAGAGCGAGTCGCTAATCGACTCGGCACTAAAACGTGCAGACGAAGCGCTTTTTCTGGCCAAAGAGCACGGTCGAAATTTGGTGCGTTGATGCCGTATCCTGTCGAAGGACTCGGGCACAAGATACCCCGAGAAAAAACGATCTTGATCGTGGACGATGTGGATACAAATGTATCTACCTTGATCGAGCTGCTGGGCGACAACTATGACATGCTGGCAACCCTGAGTGCGCAAGGGGCTTTGGAGATCCTGGAAGAAGAGCAGGTGGACTTGATCTTGCTTGATATTTTGATGCCCGACATGAACGGATTGGATCTATGTAGGCAGATTAAGTCCCGTGAATCGACAAAAGATATCCCCATTATTTTTATCACCGTCAAAACCGACGAGGACTCGATCGAAGATGCTTATGCGGCAGGTGGAGTTGACTACATTACGAAGCCCTTCAAATCACGTGAAGTTCTTTCGCGTATCAAAAAAGAACTGGACCTTCAGGAGATGATGCGTGAACTGGCGTTTCTGGCTTCAACGGATCCTTTGACCAACTTGCATAATCGGCGCCATTTTGCCCAAATAGCCCAGCAGGTTCTTGCTATCGCCAAGCGCCAAAAAGAAACACCTTCGCTGATCATGATGGATATTGATCATTTCAAACAAATTAATGATACTTATGGTCACAAGGCAGGCGATGACGTGATCGTACATCTTGCCAAGACGGTGATGAAGCATTTGCGTGAAAGCGATTTTGCCTGCCGTTTTGGTGGAGAAGAGTTCGTGGCCTTGCTCCCCAATACTTCTTTGAGTGATGCGCGACTTGCTGCTGAGAAATTACGCAAAGCTGTCGAAGCGAGCATGGTAGTGCTTGAGGATGGCTCGGTGGTGCAGTATACGGTTAGCTTGGGAGTATCGGCCGTCAACGTGATGACGGAAACAACCATAGAAATCGCACTCAAGCGTGCCGACGATGCACTGTATGAAGCCAAGGAGTCTGGTCGAAATCTGGTACGCTAAAACAGCACATATTTTTTCGCAAAGATTTGCATGCGCTGTTTGACTTCTAACCAAAAAAGGAGTATAATGCCCCACTGCAATAGGCACAGCTGTGTCATGCATGCTTTTTGGAATCATCTACTTTCCTACCATTTCTATTACTTTTACTCCACTACAACACAAGAGGAATCATGAGCGACACCCGTCATAAAAACCAGAACAACGGCAATGGAAACCGTAAAAACGGTCACAACCGTACGCATATCCCTGTCAAGGGCTACAAGATCGAAGATCTCCAGCAGAAAGCGACCGAAGATCTCGTCACGATCGCCCACGAGGTCAATGTAGAAAATCCCAATGAATTTCAGCGAAAAGACTTGATCTTTGAGATCCTCAAGTCCCAAGTGAGCCAAGGGGGATACATCCTCTATACCGGTATCATTGAGATCATGCAGGATGGCTACGGATTTCTCCGCTCCATTGATGGCAATTTTGCCAACTCGTCCAACGACACCTATGTCAGCTCTACGCAAGTCAAGCGATTTGCTCTGCGTAACGGGGATATCGTCACCGGCCAGGTTCGTGCCCCCAAGGACCAAGAGAAATATTATGCGCTACTGAAAATCGAAGCGATCAACTATCTGCCGCCCAATGAATCCAAAAAACGTCCCCTCTTTGACAACCTTACTCCACTTTATCCCCAGGAGCAACTCCAGCTCGAATACAACCCTGTACACCTGACCGGGCGAGTGATCGACTTGTTTGCTCCCATCGGCAAGGGGCAGCGTGCACTCATCGTTGCTCCTCCACGTACAGGTAAAACCGAGCTCCTCAAAGAGATTGCTCATGGGATCAGTCACAACAACCCCGATGCTGATTTGATGGTGCTTCTGGTGGACGAACGCCCTGAAGAAGTGACCGACATGCAGCGCTCAGTCAAGGGTGAGGTCTATGCATCGACTTTTGATCTTCCTGCACAAAACCATGTCCGTACGGCTGAGATGGTGATCAATCGCGCCAAGCGACGGGTCGAGATGGGCAAGGATGTGATCATTCTCCTCGACTCGATTACCCGTTTGGCACGCGCCTACAACACGGTCACTCCCAGTTCAGGAAAAGTTCTCTCCGGTGGGGTGGATGCCAATGCGCTCCACAAGCCCAAACGCTTCTTTGGTGCGGCGCGCAATATTGAACACGGTGGAAGTTTGACCATTATTTCCACGGCACTTATTGAGACAGGGAGCCGGATGGACGAGGTGATCTTTGAGGAGTTCAAGGGGACAGGCAACTCCGAAATCGTCCTCTCGCGTCACGTGGCCAATCGCCGTATCTATCCAGCCATTGACGTCACCAAGTCGGGTACACGCAAAGAAGAGCTCCTTAGTGACCCTGAAACCCTCCAAAAGGTATGGGCACTGCGTAATGCAATGCAAAACATGGAAGAGGTCGAAGGGCTCAAGTTTCTCTTTGGAAAAATGGCCAAAACCAAGAACAACGAAGAGTTTCTTTCGATCATGAATGAAGGCAGCTGATCTCAGCTATATGGATCATGCACGCGAGGAGCAGGGGATGAAGCGCAGGCCATTTCGGATCGGAGTTTTTGATTCGGGTCTGGGTGGCCTGACGGTCGTCCGTGCGCTTCTTCGGGTGCTTTCAGGCAGCGCTATTGTCTACCTTGCGGATACCCTTCACGCCCCATATGGTGAGAAAACACATGAGCATATCCGCCATCTCTCCCTTGATATTGCCCATTATTTTATCGAAAATCATCAGATAGATGCGCTGGTCGTCGCATGCAACACTGCCACATCGGCAGCAATTGCAGCATTGCGTGAAGCATTTCCTCATCTTGTCATTGTCGGTACGGAACCGGGGATCAAGCCTGCCTTGAGTGCAACGCGCACTCGAAAAGTGGGTATTCTGGCTACCCCGGCAACGCTGGCAGGGGACAAATATCAGGATTTGGCTGATCGTCTGTATCAGGGCAGCGATGTGACGCTTTATGAACAGGCGTGTCCTGGATTGGTCGAACAGATTGAACGGGGGCTATTGGGCTCAGACCGTACGCGTACAATGCTGGAGGGGTGGCTTGCCCCCATGCGTGAAGCGGGCGTAGATACCATTGTGCTGGGGTGCACACATTACCCTGTTGCGGCGGATCAGATTCGGCAAACGATGGGTTCGGACTTGACGTTGATTGAGACGGGGGATGCGATTGCCCATCGTCTGGCTGGATTGCTGGGGATGATGCCAGAGCGGGGCAAAGACAATACACTGGAGATCCTAGCCACCGGCGTGCTGGATCAGTATGTAGCAGAGCAAATTTCTGGAGTGCCTGTGTCGGTTGGCAAGGTTGTATTGGGCTAGAGAGGCGCCATCACGAGGGCGAGTTAGAGGATGCCCACTGCGTCTCGGATGATTGCCATTTTCTCCTGAGCCACCTTGCGTGCCTTATCGGCTCCGGCATGGAGGATGTCGCGCACTTCGTCTGTATGCTCCAAATAGTAGGCACGGCGTTCGCGAGCCGGTGCAAATTCTTCCCAGATGAGCTCTTTGAGCTCCTTTTTAAAATGCCCATAACCGAAATCACCACTGCGGTACCGCTCGGCCAGTTCGGCCTGTTGTGTGTCGTCAAGGAAAAGACTCTGCAGGGCAAAAACATTGTTGCCTTCTGGTTCGAGCTTTTCTCCCATAGGCGTGGAGTCGGTGACGACACGGTTGCAGAGTTTCTGGAGGGGTTTTTCGTCCATAAAGATGGGGATATCATTGCCATAGCTTTTGGACATCTTGGCTCCATCGATTCCGGGAACGACGGCGACGTTTTCATCCACCTTGTATTCGGGGATGGTAAAGACCTCGCCGTGCTGGTTGTTGAATT
This sequence comes from uncultured Nitratifractor sp., assembly GCA_964496735.1. Taxonomy (GTDB): domain Bacteria; phylum Campylobacterota; class Campylobacteria; order Campylobacterales; family Sulfurovaceae; genus S017-3. Next base: position 24,552 of record CAZCAZ010000006.1, read on the forward strand.
TGATCGCGATGTCACGGGTCATCTCCACGTGTTGGATCTGATCCTTTCCCACCGGGACGACTTGTGAGTCAAAGAGCAAAATGTCTGCCGCCATCAGCACCGGATAGGAAAAAAGTGCATGATTGGGGCTGATGCCTTTGGCCACCTTGTCTTTGTAGCTATGGGCGCGTTCGAGGAGGCCGACGGGTGTGTAGGCCGAGAGAATCCAGTAGAGTTCAAGCACCTCCTTGACATCACTTTGTGCCCAAAAAGTACTTTTCTCGGGATCAACACCCAAGGAGAGAAATGCTATAGCTGCATCCATGGTGTTGGCTCTGAGTGCTTCGCCGTCGGTGACGGAGGTGAGGGCGTGGTAGTTGGCAATAAACATGAACATATCGTTCGTTTCTTGCAGTTCAATCATTGGCTTGATCGCACCAAAATAGTTGCCGATATGGAGGGTGCCGGAGGACTGGAGGCCGTTGAGTACGCGCATGGGATAAACCTTTGTACAATGATGGATCGCATTATACCCAAATTGAGAAGAAAAAATATGACAATCTGACCCACAAAGGGAAATAACGGGCAATCTATGTTAGGCTTAGACTATTCAATTCAAATTTACCACGAGGATGTCTTGTGCCGGAGGAAAAACTAAGTCGCATCAGCATTGCCGGGATGGTTCTCAAGCCCCAATCCCCCCAAATCAAAGCAGATTATGAACGCATCAAAGGCTATTTGTCAACACACGGCATCACGGTGCTTTTGGCAGAGCGCTCAGCCAAGATGATCGGAGAAGAGGGGGTTGCATTTGAGAAAATGTGCGAAGAGGCGGATTTTTTGATCTCACTAGGAGGAGACGGGACACTCCTCTCGCTCGTGCGTCGCAGCTATGGGACGGGCAAGCCGGTGTTGGGGATCAATGCGGGCAATCTGGGTTTTTTGGCGGATATTCGTCTCGATGAGGCGGCGTCATTTATCGACCGCTTTGTGGCGGGGGATTATCGGATAGATGACCGGATGATGATCGAGGGGTATGTGCAGCGTGCTAATGGAGCCAAGGAGCCGTTTTTTGCCCTCAACGATATCGTGATCACCAGCCCCAAGCCTTCCAAGATGGTGCAGGTCAATGCCAGCATCGACGGGGAACGGTTCAATAGCTATCGGGGGGACGGGCTCATCATCTCCACTCCGACCGGATCGACGGCGTACAATCTCGCTGCCGGCGGCCCCGTGATCTATCCGTTGACCAAAGCTTTCATCATCACCCCCGTCTCGGCCCACTCGCTCAAAAACCAACGCCCACTGGTCGTGCCGGCTGATTTCAGTATCGGCTTGGACGCAGAAAAGTATGAGGCGATAGCTGTCGTGGATGGCCAAGATGAGTATGTACTGGACGAGGGCGACATGGTCTACATCATGGGGGCCAGGGTCGGCGCCCGCCTCATCCACCGTACGGAGCGAAATTACTTTGCGATTTTGCGTGACAAGCTGCATTGGGGCGAACAACTATGGTAGAACGCCTTTATGTCAAATCGTTGCTGAATTTTCCTCAGGTGGAGCTTGATTTCTCCCCTTCGCTTGTCGTGTTTAGCGGTCCGAGTGGTGCGGGAAAGTCAGTATTGATGGGATCGGTTCTCTCGGGGTTTGGGTTGTCGGATTCGCTGGCAGAGCTGAGCGAGCTTGAGATCATCCGCCCTGAAGCGCTGGAGAGTGATGCCTATGTGATCGAGGAACATCCTGCTATCAAGCTCATTCGCAAAAGCTCCGTCCGCTGTTATCTCGATGGCCAGTCGATCCCTCGCAAGGGTCTACGTGAGCTCTTTGCCCCGTATGTCCACTATCTGAGCGTGCGGGATCGCGGAGGGTTTGAGAGTGAGCGGCTCATTGGCCTGCTCGATCATGCGCTGGCGGGATCGGACAGGGAGCACACGGAGCGTCTGGCGACCTACCAGAGGCGTTACCGCCTCCTGCATGAGAAGAGGGCAGAGCTGGATCGGATACGGCAGAGTGAGCGGGAGTTGGCCGAGCGGATTGAGTTTGCCACCTATGAGATCGAGAAGATTCGAGCAGTCGATCCCAAGGAGGAGGAACTCGACGCCCTCATGGCGACCAAGCGCCAACTCTCCCGGATCGAGAAGATCACCGATGCCCTC
>CAZCAZ010000007.1:0-26288 GCA_964496735.1 uncultured Nitratifractor sp.
GGGTACAGCACCTGTCACTGGTGCCACGTGATGGAGCATGAATCGTTTGAAAATGAGAAATTGGCTCAGTATCTCAATGCACATTTTGTCGCTATCAAAGTCGATCGAGAAGAGATGCCACAGATCGACCGGTATTATCAAAATGTCTACCAACTCATGAACCAACGCGGGGGAGGGTGGCCGCTGACGATCATCATGACGGCTGACCGTAAGCCTTTTTTCTCAGGAACGTACATTCCCATTGAGGCGAAGTACGGCTCAGCAGGATTGTGGGATGTGCTTCGGCAGATTGTGACCCTTTCCAAGGAGGAGCCACAGAAGCTTGACGAAGTGGGGCGCAATGTCCTGGATGGCATGGAGCAGTTCGATCGGGCAGGTCGTGGAGAGCACAAGGTGCCCTTGGATAGCAAGGTGGCAGCGAAATTTGTCTCTGAGGTCTCGGCACGCTTCGATGCACGCAATGGAGGGATCGGCAAGGCGCCCAAGTTTCCTCATGCATCCACCATCATGGTTTTGCTCCAGATCCACCGCCTCACCGAGAGCACCAAGGCCCTTTCGATGGCCACTGCGATGCTTGACCATATGGCTCTGGGTGGGATCTATGATCAGATCGAAGGGGGATTTTATCGCTACAGTACGGATGCACACTGGGGCATTCCCCACTTTGAAAAAATGCTCTATACCAATGCGGAATTGCTCGAAGCGTACGGGATCGCATACCAGCTGACCGGCAAAGCACTGTATCAAAATGTCATTCGTGAAACGGCGGCGGTTTGGGCTCAGCGCTATCGGGATCACGGCCTTTACTATAGTGCCAGCGACGCCGACAGCCTGGATGAGGCTAGCGGTCACAAGGAGGAGGGTTTTTATTTTGTCTTTGATTACGATGAGGCACGCAAGGCTTTGCGTAAAGCGGGCATCAAAGAGACGGAGAAGATCTTGGAGTATCTAGGGATCACGCTGGAAGGGAACTTTGAAAACGGCAGAAGCAATCCCCATATCCAGACCCGGATACAGATCGATCCCGTTCAGCTGGCAGAAGCAAAAAAGACTCTGCGCAATCTGCGTAAGCTTCATCCGTATCCTTTCATCGATCATAAGCTTCTGTCTGCATGGAATGGCTTGATGATCCATGGCTTGTATCAGGCTTCGGCGGCCGAGCCATCCTTGCGCGAGTCGGCTCGCAATACCATGGATGCCTTGATGGATCGTCTCTATGTGGATAAGGTGTTGTATCACCAAGTATTGCCTGGTAAGACGCCCAAAGTCCAGGCCCTGATGGAAGATTTCAGCTTTGTGATCTTGGCGCTGCTTGATAGCTATGGGGCGACACAGGAGAACAAGTACTTGTCATGGGCTCAGGCATTGGCTGATGAGGCGATCAAGCGTTTTGGTGCCGGAAAACACTGGGTGGACAGTGACGGTGCATTTTCCTCTCCGGCCTCTATCGAGGGCAATGCCTACCGGGGCGCACTGGCCGTCATGGCAGAAAACCTTCTGCGTCTCGAAATACTTACAGACAAGCGTTCCTATGGTGCGGCAGCTCAGACCATACTGGAGCAGGGGAGTAGCGCGATCAGTGCGTATCCGACGTCGGCTCCCTATGGTGTGCTGGCTGCATTGGCGCAACAGCACGGATACATCGTCCTCAAGGCCACAGCGCAGCAGCAGTCTGCGCTTCATCAAGCCATAGATGCCGCGACGCCGTATCCTTTTATGCTCTATCGTGTGACCACCGATGCGATGATGCTGGCATGCCGCAAGGATCGGTGCTTTGCCTACGATAAGTCGGTGGTGCCCTTGGTCAAAAAAGTGCTAGAGAACGTACAATAATGCCGATGCTTTGACATTCTATGCTATAATCATGTCAAAGACAGGATGGGGGGGCATAGATGCTGGAATACATAGGTGATATGGTCGTTTGGTGGCACTGGGTCGTGCTGGGGTTGGTACTGCTGATTGTCGAGCTCAATACAGGGACGTTTCTTTTCTTGGGCTTGGGGATGGCTGCGATGGCTGTCGGCATGGTCGCGTCTATCTGGGATATTCCCTTTCTGTATCAAATCCTCCTCTGGGCAGCTGGCTCAGTTTTGGCTGTGTTTGTTTGGATCAAGTGGTACAAAAATACCGAGGTCAGCACCGCCGGCCAGTCCAACGATGGCTGGGATGCTCAGGGGATTGTGACAAGCACAATCACATCGAGCCAACGTGGCAAGGTGACTTTTGATCTCCCCGTTTTGGGTGATACGGTTTGGGATGCGGCCTCCTCTGAGACGCTTGAGGTGGGCACTCGGGTACGGATCGTGGATGTCCACGGTCAGATCATGCAGGTCAAAGCGCTGTTGATCCATAGCGAAATCAAGGAGTAAAAGATGGACGTATTGCACACATTGAGTGGCTTGTTGAATGTCGCGGTGATCTTGACGATCTTGGTGATTGTCACTCTGTATCGGGGGATCAAGATTGTCCCACAGGGTGAAGAGTGGGTGATTGAGCGCCTGGGGAGGTATTTGCGTACTTTGAAGCCGGGGCTCAACCTCATCATCCCCTACGTCGAGCGTATTCGTGCCAAGATGAGTACGCGGGATATTTTGCTGGACATCCCTGTCCAAGAGGTGATCACCAAGGACAATGCGGTCATTTTGGCCAATGCTATGATCTTTTTTCGGGTGACCAAGCCGGTCAATGCGGTCTACGGGGTTGAAGATTATCACCAGTCGCTTCAGCAGCTCGTGATGACAACGCTGCGTTCAATCCTCGGTGAATTGACACTGGATCAGGCCTTGACCCATCGCAACTACATCAAAGACAAGGTCAAAGAACAAGTTGTCGATGATGTCGCCGACTGGGGTGTGACGATCCGATCGGTGGAAATTCAGGACATCAATCCCAGTGAATCCATGCAAAAATCGATGGAAAAACAAGCCTCAGCTGAGCGAGAACGTCGTGCGGTTGAGACGATGGCCGAGGGGCACAAAAATGCCATTATTCTTGAGGCAGACGGCAAGCTGGCCGCTGCCGAACGAGAAGCCAAGGCGCAGGTCGCTTTGGCTGAAGCATCGGCCAAGGCCATCGCCATGATCAGCCAAAACATCCAAGACAAAGAGCTGCCGGCCATGTTTTTGCTAGGAGATCGCTATATCACATCGCTTGAAAAGATCAGTCAAAGTGAAAACAGCAAATTTGTGATCTACCCAGCCGATCTGCAAGGGGCAATCAAAGGGATGCTTGGCAGTGTCTTCAAGAAATAATCCAGACGCCACGGCGTCACTTTTTCGGAGGTTTTACCAGACGTTCTCGTACCTTGAGATTCACGCACTCATTGAGTATTTTGCCCTTTTTGGTGGCAAGGAGGATGCACTAAATCTGGATCTTTTCGAGGGGATGGAATCCAACATTCAGCGCACCATTGTCGATCAATTTTTGGAGACCAGAGCCTGGGTGAGTCCTTCGTATCTTTTGGATGATCCGTATCGTACTTTGTTGGTCGCTGTGGCCAGGGGTGATGGCAAGCTGAGCAATATTTTTCGTCGCGCCGGCTTGAGCGAAGCTGTCGGTGGACAGCTCCTCAACGAACTGGAGTCTCTCGGTATCCTCTATATTGAATCATCCCGAGAGTCCAAACCCTCTCGTAAATACGGCCAGAAACTCCCCCGAGATATGCGTCGCTACCGCATCCAGTCCAAAGCCCGCTTTGTTCGACCGTTTCATCGGTTTTGGTTTGGGTTTGTGGCTCCGTATGCTTCAGAGTTGGAGAAGGGGAAGAGTGGGAGGTTTTGGGAGAACTACCGCCGACACCGTGATCGAGCGTTCTCCTACGTATTTGAGCAGCTCTCCAATGCACTGTTGGCTCAGCGGTATGCCATGCATGACCCGATCCTTTCACTGGGCAGCTGGTGGGATCGTCGGAGTGAATACGATGTGCTGGCCATCACCCGTAGCGGTCGCATGATCCTTGGCGAATGCAAGTACACCGGCCGCGCCGTCACCAAAAAAGAGCTGACCAAACTCCAAGACAAATCCACCCAAAGTGGCATACGTATCGACACCTGGGCACTTTTCTCTCGCAACGGATTTTCCAAGGAGCTGGAAGGGATGGCAGGGAAGGATTTGCTGTTGTTCGGGATCGAGGCTTTCGGAGAATTGATAGCCGAGGGATAGCGCCCCGCAATCAAACATGACACAACCCAATGTGCATTAAAATTGCTACCTGCTACCTGCTACCTCTCTTTTTCGTTCTTTGACATTCTTTAAGTGCCCTTTGTATGTGCGGCTAAAATCATGCGTCCCTCGGTCGTTTTTCATAAAATAAAGATAGGTTGTGCTTGCAGGATTCAAAGCAGCACGTATAGAGGAGAGCGAGACGTTGCAGACGGGGGAAGCGGGAAGCCCCTTGTGTTTGTAGGTGTTGAATGTGCTGCGGTCGGTCTTGATGCGCTGCGGAGTGACACGGGCATGGGAATAGCGCCCATAGTTGAGTGTGCCGTCCATCTGTAGGCGCATATGGCGCGTGATGCGATTGTAGATGACGGAGGCTATTTTGGGCATCTCTTGACGGTTGGCGGCTTCTTTTTGGATGATGGAGGCGACAGTGAGTGTCTTTTGCCAACCCTTAGGATCCCAGTTGCCGAGGTGCTCCTTGGATAAAGCTTGGTAGCGTGTGAGGCTTAATCGAATCAACATCTGCATGACGCCCCGTTCACGCAGGTGCAACGGTACATGGTAGGTATCAGCGAGGATGCCCGCCTCAGGAAAGAGGCTTAGCTGACGGTAGGAGCTCTCCAGTTTTGAGACGTTGAGGTCTAGTGTTTTGGCTAGATGATCCAAGAAGACAATCGTCGTCTCTCCGGGTATCAATGTCACAGGGGAAAAATGACTACGACGCGAGACCAATTTGCTCAAGAAGTCCAAGCGATCGATCCGTTTTTTCCCGAGATAAATCCACCCACCCAGCGGTTGGCCCAGCCCCATGATAGTCCAGCGATCGACGAGGCCGACATCATAGCCTTTTTGACTGAGCTGTGATATAATGCTGCCAGCCGATCCTGGATCAAGATGTATATTTTTTTTGCTTTCCAGGGGCATAGAAAAATAATAAAGAAGCCCAATGAGTATCCAAAGAGCCGTATTTTCTACCCATCGTATGATACGGAATACTGTACTCATTGTTCCTCTTTTTCTGGTGTTGGTTCTTTATTTTCTTCGCGAGGGTATCGTGATCGATTCGCTCAAGTTTGGTCATTTACAAGTGCAGGGATTATACCTAAAACTCGATAACAAGTTTATCGCCAATGTCCACTATCTCGCATTGCCTGGCGGAAACAAGCGCCTGGATACTGGTGAGATTGAGCGGCAGCTTGGCCGCATCAAGCTCCTGCCGAGGTTTTTCACTTCCATTGCACTGGATGATGTGATGGTGATGGACAAGCATTACCGCATCTTGTACCGGGACAATGTTTTTTATCTTAGCAGTGATGATTATGAGATTGCGGGCACGGTGCAGCATCAGGGGAAACGGATCAGAGGAAACATTCCGTTTTTCTATGCCAAAAAACAGCGATTCCAATGGCAAGGCTCCTATCAGTATGACTACCAAGGTGAAGCATTGGCACTCGAAGGGCATTTTACGCACCAGGGCATAGCGGGGGAGTTTCAGATCACCAATCGCGACAACAAAGTGCATTTTCGTGCCAGTACCCAGCCGTTTGCAGATATCAAACCCTTGTTAGAGCTTTTTGAGGCCAATGCAGCCGTCCGAGAGTGGCTCGGGGATCGCATTGGAGCCAAGCAGTATCAGATCGTATCTGCCGAGGGGGAGTTAGAGCGCAAAGGTGACCGCTACAGGCTCATACCCACGCAGGTCGCTGTGCAGGCAACTTTGAGACAGCCCACTGTGCGATTTGATGACAAGCTGCATCCTCTGGTGGCGGAATCGGCCAGCGTTACTCTGAAAAACAATGTCCTCTACTCGTCCTTTGTCCACCCTGCATATTCGCAACGAAGTCTCGACGGAAGTACGGGGCATTTGACCAATGTTTTTGGCACGAAATCACGTCGGCTTCATATCGAACTCAAGGCCAAGACAGCCTACGATCATACGATTGCCAAGGTGCTCAAGCATTACGGTACCACACTCCCCATTCTTCAGCAAAACGGCCATTTGCGTGCGTCGGTTGTGATTGACAAAGTCCTGCACAATCAGAAAAAGACACAGATCAAAGGGCGCGTGAAGCTCGGAAAGGGCAACATCACCTTTTATGGCATGCCTGTCACGACGCGCGGTGGCGAAATTTCCTTCGATGGACAGCGTGTGACTCTGCATCGGGTTGATGCTGATATGGGATGGTTTCATGGGGTTATGAGCGGTAGCTTTAAGCCTAAAAATAAAAAAGTTACACTCTCAGTAGGGATCAAGAAGCTCAAGATCGGCAAAGGCAAGCATCCCTTTTTGTGGATGAAAAACAAAAAAACAATCCCCGTTACGATTGACTGGCACAAAAAAACCCGCATCACGATTCCTTACTACAAGACCAAAGTGGTTCTAAACCATACAAAAGGCTTCCGGTTGGACATCAGCGATATCCGACCGCTTATGCCTTATCTCAAGGGGATCCCGTCGTTTATCAAGCGTGGGTCCGTGAGCGTCCATACTTCAGATGGCAAGCATTATAAATTCTCCGGCAAGGCGACGTGGCCGACGAGCTATCTGTATGACCAAAAGGGGACGATTACGCAGTATCCATTTTCTGGGACACTATATGGCACGTCAAGTCACGTCAAGCTCTTGGGAGGTCGTATCGTATACGATGGAGCAAAAAACCTCGTCACGCTCAATCATCTCTATATCAATGCCAAAAAGCTCTTGAGCCAAAACGGCAAAGGGGCCAGTACGGCACAAAAAGTACATGTCAAGGGGAGCAAAACCTTGATACGGTACGACAAATACGTCCTTTTGACCGATCGGTTTGACCTGCGTGTGCACGGTAAAAATACGGTTTTTGTAGCGACCAAGGATGGCGACAGTGTCCGAGTCGAACTCAACGGCAACGCCATTGTCGTCAAGGCCAGTCGAATCAAAGCACCCATGCTAAGAGCCCTGATCAACTTCGGTGGTCTCTCCGGCGGGCGCTATTCGCTGGACTTGCATGGCAACATGAAGGGGAAGATGCACGGTGTGATCCGGATCAAAGGGGGTGCCGTCAGCCGCTTCAAGACCTACAACAACATGATCGCACTGTTCAATACTGTGCCGGCTCTCGCTTCGCTCTCTAACCCAGGCTTTAGCCAAAAGGGCTTTGAAGTCAAGACGGGGAAGATTGTGTTTCACACGGTGAGCAATCGTGTCTATTTTGATATGATTTTTATCGATGGCAAGTCGGCAGCCATCTCAGGCAAGGGGACAGTCAGTACTCTCAATGGAGCGATCAACATGGATTTGGCCGTGCGCACCGCTCGGGGTATCGGCAAGTTGATCGGCTCACTGCCTATCGTGGGCTACATCCTCATGGGCAAAGACAAATCCATCACCACCGGCGTCAAGGTCACCGGCACCCTCGACAACCCCAAGGTCACGACCAACGTCGTGATGGAGACGCTCCTCTCGCCTTTCCAGATGATTATCCGCACCTTGAAGTCCCCAGCGCATATTATCAACAAATAGTGTGCATCAGCTGCACAGGGACTTGAGTGTGGTTATTACATGTATGCATTTCTCGAAATCTGTCTTTGAGCAGTCGCAGAAAATCGTTTACACAATATGTCTATAGTATCAATAATAAAATTGCCCCCATGACATACGTCAATACTCCCAATAAAACACTGTCCTCAAAATACAATGCCAAACGAAACATGCCGTAGGCTACCGCTGTGACAAGAATACCCAAAAATATTGCTTGCATCCATGGGAGAAAAAAGAGTTTCAATATCAAGAGAGATACGCCCATGGCAATAGAGGACACAAGGATGTTTCCTGTCGTTCTGTAGAGACCGATGACCGCAAAAATAATGATCGCCTGCAAGGGAAGCAGCAGCATGGCTTAAAATCCTCCTTAAATTTTATATTGGAGAGCGTGTGCTATTGTATCGTTTTTTGAATATTTAGCGAGTCGGCTAGACGGTTCTTGGGCGAGTATGGATGAAATTGTGAAAGGTTTTACATGATACATCTTGCACTGAAGAAGGCTTTTGTCCTAGAAAAATATCAGACCAAATCATCTACTTTTTGTAAAAAATACAGTATAATATTTTTTTAAGCCAAAGATTATATTGTATCTTTTCAGCTATGATCGTATCATTTATCAATCAATAAGTTTTAAATGATTTATAGGCTTCTAACATTATCGTATAGAGGAGATTTGATGGGCAAGGTAGAAAAGATGAGCTCAGGCGAGCAGGTGCAATACGCACGCTATGAGGACGTAGACAAAGAACAGCTAGAGCGTGACATTGATGCCATCAAGGAGACGATGGCTCCAGTAGGCGAAGAAGATTTTCAGCATCTATTGAAACTTGAAAGATGGGGGCGTATGTTTACGTTTTCAGGATATGGCATCATACTGTTGCTAAGCATCATGGCTCTAGGCGGAGAGCTTAGCGGTATCGTATTTTGGCCATTGGCAATGATCGCAGCGTTGGCTATCAGTACGGGGAACGTAGCCAGATGGGCAGATGTCACGCATCCTGTGCTGCATGGAGCCTACGACAAAGTGCCAAATATCCCAGCAAAATACACGAAAAAAGTATTTGCCAAGGGCGCCAGAAGGTACATTGACTTTTTGGACTGGATCAAGCCTGAGGCTTGGTCTTATGAGCACAATATTATGCACCACTACCATTTGGGGGAAGAAGATGATCCAGACAATGTAGAGCGCAATCTCCAGTGGCTTATCCAGTCCAAGACACCCATGTGGCTGCGCTATGTGATCATCTATGCATTTGCAGGGACATGGAAATATACCTATTATGCACCCAATACATTGAGAATATTGAAAAATAAAAAATTAAAAGAAGAGGACAAAGCCACCATTACAGATTTTGAACTGGACCCTCGCACCGAAAATGGCTTGGAGCTGTGGATGGAGTACTATTTGCCCTATGCGATTATCAAATTTGTAGTCTTTCCCCTTCTTTTCTTGCCTTTTGGTATCAGCGCAGCAGTCAATGCTCTGATTATTATCGCAATAGCAGAATTTTTTGCAAATCTCCACTCTTTTTTGGTGATTGTCCCCAACCACTCAGCAGAAGATATTTATATGTTTTCTGAGCCATCCAAAAGCCAAGGCGAGTTCTATCTGAGACAAATCATGGGGTCAGTTAACTACAATACAGGAAGCGATTTCTTGGATTTTGTACATGGATTTTTGAATTACCAAATAGAGCATCACCTCTTTCCAAACATGCCACACAGCTACTATCAAAAGATGCAACCCATCGTAAAAGATATCTGCAAGAAGCACAACTTGGAGTACCGACAAGAGTCTGTATGGAAGCGTATCGGCATGTCGATTGATCTGATGGTGGGCAAAACCAAACTACTCAGAGTAGATGGTATTTAGCCTATTGAGTTTGCTGTATTACTCATTTCTCAGGACATGCAAGGGATCGGTGGCAGCTGCTTTTCGAGCCGGATAGAGAGCAGAGAGCAGGATGATCACTGATGCCCCGATCAGAATATAGGCGAAATCACTCCAGAGCAGATCAACAGGGAGGCGGGTATCGCCGTAGACATCAGCCGGCAAGGTGATAAGATCAAAGGTCTTGAGAATCCAGATCCCCAGCCACCCAAGCAGGGTGCCAGCAGCGATCCCCAAGCCGCCGATAATGAGCCCAAGACGGAAGAAAATCCGATAAATCTCTGCACGTGTCGCACCGAGGATACGCATTAGGGCGATTTCGCTGCGCCGGCTCATCACTGTCATCAGCAAGGACGAGATGATGTTGAGTGATGCCACGAGGATGATAAGCAAGAGGACGAGAAAAAGAGCTTTTTTCTGAAGTTCCATGGCTGAGTAAAAGCTGCCGTTGAGCTGCCACCACCCCTGTATATCGAGATCATCAGGAAGTATGGCGCGGATCTTGGGCAGATCATGCATCGCATCATCGCTGTAGATATGGACGCCGTCGTAGCGCTGGGGGTCACGCTCCAGGAGGGTGCGCAGTGCAGTTTGTGTGGTGTAGATGATGGCTTTGTCGTATGCAGCAAGACCCGAATCAAACACACCACGTACGACGAAGCGTTTTTGCAGAGGCATGCTCCCCAGACCTACGGCTTGTTGCTCAGAGAAATAGAGCGTGAGCTTCTCCCAGGTCTTGACGCCCATTTCGACGGCCAGTCCATCCCCAATGACAATCTGCCAAGGGGTTTTTCCTGGCGGCGAGGGGAGGGCGGCGAGGGTTTTGCGTATCACAGGATTGATGGCGGTCTCTTTGGCAAAATCGACACCAAACACCATGCTGCCCTGAAGCGCTTCCCCTTTTTTGCTGATCACTTGTGTGCTGTAATACGGACTGAGCTTGAGGCGAGGGAAGGCCTCGGCAATGGCATCGATCGTGGCTTGGGAGACACCTTGGTCGTATGAGGTGATCGTGAGGGGATAGTTCATGACAAAAAGACGATCTTTGAACTGAGTGTAGGTGCCATTCATGATCCCCATGGCGACCATGAGCACCATCACGCCTGCTGTGATCCCAAGAAAGGCAAGCAGGGTGGAGATGAAGATAAAGGGATTGTCGCGGTCGTAGCGGAGGTAGTGCCGTACTAAGGTGCTGACAAAAGAGCTATTGGGGCGCGCCATTAGGCCAGATCGCCCTTTTTGGGCCCGCTTCTGCCGCAGCATTGCTTGTATTTCTTCCCGCTACCACAGGGGCAGGGGTCATTGCGCTTGGGCTTTTTGTTGGCGACGTATGGTGTGCGCTTGTTTTCTTCTTGCTCTTGTGCGGGCTCCACAAAGCCATGAGCCTGAGTGGCCTCTTCGGGAATTTCCAGCTCATCACGCATCTGCTCGAGGGTCTCCACCTCTTCTTCGGGCGCTTCAAAGTTGAACTCAACCATATGGAGAAACTTGATTGCCTCAAATTTGATCCGTTCGACCAAATGCTCGAAGAGGCGATAGCTCTCCTGCTTGTATTCTGTGAGGGGGTCTTTTTGGTTGTAGCCACGCAGGCCGATTCCGGTCTTGAGTACGTCCATCTCGTAGAGGTGATCACGCCACTGCGGGTCAAGGATCTGCAGGTACAGAATGCTCTCGATCTCTTTGCGTTGTACCGGATCAAAGGGTGCCATTTTCTCTTCGTAGGATTTCAGCAATATATCGACCACTTCTGTTTCGATCTCATCAGGCTCTTTCTCTTTGAGAGATTCAGGATCAAGGGTGACACCGGTGTTCTCGGTGACGGATTGGGCAAAGGACTCGAGATCGAAGTCTTCGCTAGGCATCCCGGCGTAGATCTCAGCCTGATTGAGAAGTGCTCGGACAAAGTCGTGATGGTTTTCTTCAATTTTGGACGACATGTCGTAGTCGGGATCGAGGAGCTGGTTGCGGAAGGCGTAGATCGCTCTGCGTTGGTGGTTGGCGACGTCATCGTACTCGAGGATATTTTTTCGTGACTCATAGTGCATGGATTCGACTTTTTTCTGCGCTTTTTCGACGCTGCGTGTGACAAGTTTGGAATCGATGTACTCTCCGCGTTCGACACCAAGTCGGTTCATGATGCTGCGGATTTTTTCGCTGCCGAAGATGCGCAGGAGGTTGTCGTCAAGGCTGAGGAAAAACTGGCTCTCCCCTGGGTCACCTTGGCGACCGGATCGTCCGCGCAATTGGTTGTCGATTCGGCGACTCTCGTGTCGCTCAGTCCCGAGAATAAAGAGTCCACCGAGTTCCCGCACTTCATCGTCAATCTTGATATCCACCCCGCGTCCCGCCATATTGGTGGCGACAGTGACGGCACCTTTTTGTCCGGCATTGCGGATGATCTCAGCTTCGCTGGTGTGGTTTTTGGCGTTCAGTACACTGTGCGGCGTCTTGGCCTTTTCGAGTGCTTCGTGAATGAGTTCACTCTTTTCGATGGAGGCCGTTCCGATGAGGACGGGCTGGCCTTTGGCATGGAGGGCTTTGATTTTGGCGACGGTTGCTTCGATTTTTTCTTCTTCGGTGTTGTAGATCAAGTCGTTGCGGTCAATCCGTTCTACGGGAACATTGGTAGGAATCGAGATTACTTCGAGGCCATAGATTTGGCTAAATTCTGTCGCTTCGGTCTGTGCTGTACCGGTCATGCCGGCGAGTTTGTCGTACATGCGGAAGTAGTTCTGGTAGGTGATTTCAGCCAAGGTCTGAGACTCTTCTTGGATGACAACACCTTCTTTGGCTTCCAAGGCTTGATGGAGCCCTTCGCTGTATCGTCGCCCCTCACTGAGCCGGCCTGTGAACTCATCGACGATGATGATCTCGCCATTGCGATTGACGTAATCGACATCTTTTTCAAACAGATAGTGCGCCTTGAGCGCCTGGTCAAGGTGGTGTGCCAAGATGGCGTTGTCAGCACTGTAGAGATTGCCCACTCCGAAGAGCTCCTCGGCTTTCTCCAGTCCCTGCTCGGTCATGACGATGTTGCGGTTCTTTTCATCGACGGTAAAGTCGCCGGTACTGACCTTGTTTTCGCCGGGCTTGCTGGGGAGCTCTTCGCCTTTTTCAAGCTTGAGAGCAACTTGATTGGCTGTGAAGTAGTGGTTGTGATCGCGTTGCGCTGGTCCAGAGATGATCAGAGGTGTTCGGGCTTCGTCAATGAGAATGGAGTCGACCTCATCGACGATTGCATAGAAGTGATCGCGTTGGACTTTTTCATCTTCGCGCACTTTCATGTTGTCACGAAGATAGTCAAAGCCGTATTCGTTGTTGGTGCCGTAGGTGATGTCGGCGGCGTATTGTGCTTTGCGATCGGCTTCGTCGTTGATCTCGGCAGTGATGCATCCGGTGGTGTAGCCAAGGAAATCATAAAGGCGTCCCATCTCGTCTGCATCGCGCTGAGCAAGGTAGTCGTTGACGGTGACGACATGGACGCCGCGTCCCGTCATGGCATTGAGGGCGACAGCGAGGGTGGCAACGAGGGTTTTACCTTCGCCGGTTTTCATCTCGGCAATGTCCCCTTCGTGAAGCACCATACCACCAACCAACTGGACGTCATAGTGTCGCAGCCCCAAGACGCGCTTGCTCGCTTCGCGGGTGATAGCGAAGGAGTCTGAGAGGACATCATTGAGGGTTTTCTCTTCGGAGCGTACGGCGTGCTTGAGGGCAGAAAATTCTGCCTGCAGTGTTTCGTCGCTCATCGCCTCGTAGTGCGCCTCTAGGTCGTTGATGCGCATGGCACGCTTGAGGTATCTCTTGACTTTGCGGTCGTTAGCGGTTCCAAAAATTTTGCCGAGTATGTTTGCCATAGTCATTATTCCATTCAAAAAAATTGGCTAATTCTATCGAAAAATTGCGTAAACGATGTTGATGCCGGATTGGACAGGGTTGATTGGGCGAATATCAAGCCCTTATTTGCTATGATACGTTTTTACAATACAAAGGTTTTTTTTGAATAAAAGAGTTATTTTTTCTATTTTTTTTATGCTGATTTCATTGTTGTCGCAGGCTGAAATACGTGTGCCCGTGAGCCTGTCGGCAACGTTTGTACAAAAAGTGAAAACACCCCAAAAAAAGACGGTCAGATATACGGGGGATTTGCTCCTCAACCGTTCACGTGAGTTTCGCTGGCATTATGCCCGACCGGCACGGCGGGACATCTGTGGTGATGGCCGTCGTGTGCGCATAATCGACCATCGCCTGCAGCAGGTAGTGGTCTACAAAGTGGGCAGCCTGCTGGACATGATGCAGTTGCTGAAGCGGGCCAAGCAATACCGCAAAGATATTTACCTTGCCAAGTACCATGGCACGCAATATACCCTCAAGATCGACGCACGAGGCCAGGTCGAACAAATTGCCTACAAGGACAAGATGGACAATGTGATCAATATCCGTTTTTCCCATGTCCAGTATCGCAACGATTCGATCGCATCCAAAAAACTCGTGTGCCCGGTACCCAAATCCTATGATGTGGTCAAAGGCTAGGCATGCAGACCTCTCTCGTGGATCTTTTGAGCGGAGCTGATACGATGATCTTGGGCGGCATTGTTGCTTCTGCAGTGTTGGCTTTTGCGCTGGTTGTGATCATTTTTGCTCTGAGAATCAAAGCCCTGCATGATGACAATCATCAGGTGCAGCATTTGCTTGAAGCTGAGCAGCGTACCACACGTCAGCTGCAAGCGACACTGGAGGCCAAGGCGCAGCATGTTGCCGACACTGAGCGCATCGCTGCTGAGGCTGTACAGCGCCAAAAAGCCTTGGAGAAATCTGTCTCTACCTTGCAAAATCAAAAAAAAGAGATCCAAGCTTCAATCGATGCAATGAAGGAGAAAATCCATCAGTCTGGTATCGACAAGAAGCACCTCCAAGCCCTATTGGAAGCTGTCAAAGGGGAGCGAGATGTAGCCCGTGAAGAGCAAGAGGCCACCCTCAAACGCAATGAATTCTGGGTCGCACAACTCTCAGAACTGCGCACCAAGCACGAAGCCTTGAGGCTGAAGCTCCGTATGGTCGAGAAAGGCTGAGCATGATCCCATTTCAGCTGGATACATTCGGTGCAGTGGGAGAGGAGCTTCAGCGGGAGTTTGAGGCGCATGGCCGCATTGTTGAATTTGATCGCAAGGATTCGATGTTTGACGTCGACGGCGCGTTGCGGTATTTTGATATTTTTCTCAGTGGCAAAGTTAAAATTTTTCAAATCAATCTGGATAACGCCAAGGAGCAAACGATCCACCTGATGAGTCGTGGGGACATGTTTGATACGGTCTCTCTGCTCGATGGGGAGTCGCACGATGTGATGGTGGAGGTACTTGAGGCCGGGCGAGTG
Source organism: uncultured Nitratifractor sp. (assembly GCA_964496735.1). GTDB lineage: Bacteria > Campylobacterota > Campylobacteria > Campylobacterales > Sulfurovaceae > S017-3. The sequence goes on from CAZCAZ010000007.1 coordinate 14,947, forward strand.
TTACGCATTCCGATCGGCAAAGCCCGAGAGTGGATGTACGACTATCCGGTCTTTGGAGAAATTGTCCTCAAATACGTCGCCCGGCAGCTACGACAAGTTGAAACGTTGGCTACCGATTTGACCCTGTACGATACCCAGGAGCGCTTGCTCAAACTGATCGTCCAAAACATGGAACGCAAAGATGCACTGGGTCACAGTATCCTTGATGGACTCTCGCACACCGAGCTGGCCAACCTGATCGGCACGGTACGTCATGTCGTCGATCGCCATCTAAAAAAGCTTCGAGAAGAAGGGCTGATCGAGGAGAGCCGCAAGAAGATCACCTTGTCCGATCATGAGGCATTGTTTGATCGGATCAAAAACCTTATTTAGAGAGCAATTGTCACGATTGACATTTGCGGACAAACAGGGGATGCACAATACGATCCGTTGCTCATCAGTGTACTATCACGCATCATCGCAAGAGCGGCATCAAAGTATCGTTGCAGCGCACCACGCGGTTGTCGTGCAATGAGAGGCAAGATTTAATTATGTAATTTTTGATCCCTCCGAAGCAGGAAGCGTTATGGTAAAGCGAGCCCCTTGCTCTGTGTTGTCCACATGAATCAATCCAGAAAATTTTTCTTGGACAATCGTTCGTACCATGTAGAGGCCAATGCCGGTACCTCTTGAGCCCTTGGTGCTATAGTAGGGTTCAAATATTTTGTCGAGATGATCGACCGGAATGCCTCCGGCATTGTCCGAAATGGTGATCACTGCCTGTGTGGAATGGATAGTGGCGTGCAGATCGATACGTGCATTCGGTGTCGCATGCTCGATCAGTGCGTCTCTGGCGTTGACGACGAGATTGAGCAGTGCCTGGGAAAACTCATTGAGGTTTCCATGTAACAAGATGGTGTCTTTGGCGCTGCAGGTGACGGTTATATTTTTATGTTTGAGATCGTAACCGATGATGTTCATCATCTTTTCATATGCTTGACGTGCAGGAAAATCAAGAGCCTTACTGGAGGGGTTGTAAAAGTCTTTAAAGTTGTCAATGGTGTCACTCATGAAAAAGATTTGCTCGTTGGAAGTGGCGAGCATGTCGGTAAGCTTTTCGGGAGTGAGCTTCTTTTTGGTATTGAGTGCTTTGATGTTTTGGAGGAGGAGGCTTAGCCGGGTGAGAGGGTGGCGCCATTGATGAGCAATATTTCCGATCATTTCTCCTAGTTCAGCCAGACGAGCTTGGTGAATGATCAGGCGGTCTTTTCGTGCATTTTCTTCTGTCTTTTCCTTGACGCGCTGCTCGAGCGTGTGTGTCAATTCGCGCAGTTCTTCTTGTTGCCGAGTCACCGTGTCAAACATATGCTCAATGGGACGCGATAGAAGATAGGAGAGCGGGAATGCTCCGAGAAAGAGCAAGGCCAGCACTAACGTAGCTGCCTTGTAATCCTCTTTGCCAAACGTGATGACAGTATCGGGTTTGGGACTGAAGGCAATGTTGATGATCTCTGTGCCCATGGGGATTGTTTTGGCATAGAGCTTGCTGCTTTCACGTAAGAAAGTTTGATTGGCCTTGTTGGGGATCTGCTGAGTGTGGATGGGGAGAATATCCCAGATGCGTTTTGGGGTGATACTTTTGTCATAGTACTTCCCCTTGGAATAAATAAGAAAACCTTCTGTGTCGAAAAGTGTGGTCTCAAAGATCGGCGATGCAGTAAAGAGCGAGACGATGGTTTTGGCGAAGGTATTGATCGTAAGAACTCCTTGAAGCTTCCCGTTGATATAGATTGGGATGGAGACGCGGAATACGGGTACAAAAGGCTGAACAACTTTTCCGTTTTCGACATTGAAGTCAATCTTGGAACTGTAAATGTCTCCTTCAGGGAGTCGAGCAGCTTCTTTGAAGTAGTATCGGTCGGACTTGTCCTGCAGTTTGGATTTTTTGTAGGGATAACTTCCGATGCGATCCCGATCAAATCGGAGTTTTTCGACCCCATCGGCACCAATGAAACGCAACTGCATATAATCATCATGTTCGAGCATGATGGTGAGGAAAAGAAATTCTGCCTGATTGATATACTTCGGATCGACAACATAGCCAAGGAAATAGGGATTGTACGCCATGGACTTAAGACTGCGAGAAAGGCCATTGAGGTAGAGATTGATAAAGCGGCTTTTCCCATCCATTTGCAAGTATGATTCTGTGCGGAATTGTTCGTTCTCTTTTTGATCGATCATCCAATTGCCAAAGAGAAAAAAAGAGATCAGCAAAATTAAACCAAAAAGAAAGAAGAAGGTTGCCAGTACGATCGTAAATCGCTTGCGGTTGATAGGGCGTTCGCTAAAGGGCAATTTTATATCCTGCCCCACGATGGGACGTGATGAAGTTTTCATCGAGTTTGTCGCGGAGTTTTTTGATCATGGTGCGCACGGTATTGTCGTTGATGTTGACATCTTCCCAGACGTAGGCCTGAATACTCTCCTTGGAGACGATTTCGTTTTTATGTTTGAGTAGCAGATAGATTAGAGCGTGTTCCTTGGGGTTGAGGTGAACTTCGGTACCTTTGTAATAGAGCTTTTCGCTCTGGAAATCAAAGGCATACTGGGCGGTAATCTTGATCAGGTGTGCACGGTCTTGCTTGACGAGATGCTCAATACGGATTTCGAGTTCTTCGATATCAAAGGGCTTGCGTACGTAGTCATTGCATCCGAGGAGATAGGCTTCTTTGAGGTATTCTAAATCGCTCATGGCGGTGATGAAGATCGCCGGTGTAGTGACATGGTATGCCCGAATCTCGCGCAGGACTTCCAATCCGCTAAGGCCCGGTGTATTGATGTCGAGCAACATGACATCGTAGGCGGCGGGGTCGGTATTTTCGACCAGCTTCAAGCCGTTGTCGTGCCAGGTAACCTTGTGGTCAAAGAGTTCAAAGTAGTCTCGGATTTGCTCACCAATCAGAGTGTCGTCTTCAAGAAGAAGGATTTTCATCGTGTTGGTTTCGCTTTCTGGAATCCAAAGTCGGGTGTTCTCGTGATGCCAACTGGGTAGAGCGGCATGAAAAATTTTGCAGAAACAAGGCCCTCAATAGCAAGTGGGGATGCTTTCCGAATCATTGGCAAACTCCTGTAAAAATTTGAGCAAATGGTCGTGCTCTTTGGCAAAAGCCTCCCCTTGGAGATACGTGATAATCCCCTGGGTGTTGTTTTCATCCTCGTGCAGCTCGATGAGTTCTTTGGCATGGTTGGCCAGCAGTCCTTTCCACTCGAGTACCGTTCCCATGTTGCCCCCGAGCTTGCCCGCACCGTGACAAGCGGAGCAGGCCTTGAGGTAGTATTGTTGGCCGACCTTTTCCTGCGTGACGTGGGTGGCGTGGGATTTGGCAGAGAGAGAAGAAGTGAACAAAGTCAGACAGAGCAGGGCGATGAGACTATGGCGCATGGGGGACTCTTTTGGCGTGAGAGATTTTGGGATACTTTTTGCCATACAGTTTCTCGAATCGTTTGAGAGCCTCCTGCCCCCAGCGGATAAAGTCGCTTGGTTTCCAGTAGCCGTAAATGATCATATGTTTTTTTCCTTTGCGATAGAGTTTTTCTTCTTGAGGCCCCATGTAAACAAAGGCAGGAGTCATGCTTACAAGAAAGCGATCCGGCGCCTGTCCGGCGTCATCCTCCTCTATGCTGTCGCTGCCGGTAGCCACGTCGAGATCCAGACGGACGAAGTTTGCCTTCAAAAACGCGGCGACTTTGGGATCAGGGAAGACCTCTTCGATCATTTTCGGGCAGTAGAAACAGCGGCGGGAGTGGAGGAATAGAATGATCGGTTTGCGCGTCTTGGAAGCTTGTTCTTTGGCATCATTGAGGTTGTCCATCCAGCCGAGTTGTGCCGTGGTAAGGATATCGGCTGAGAGGAGTGACAAAAACAATACAGCCAACAAAAGTGATCGCTTCATACCGAGCCTCGTTTTTGGCCTATTTTAGTGCAGGCGTACTTAGAGGCATTTGAAGGTTGCAAAAAACTTATGGCACTTTGTGGGCACTTTGATGTATGCCCAAGAAAATGAGCCTAAGAGTGCTGGGGTCGTATGCGGCAGATGCCTCGCAAGCGGCGGCGATAGGAGCCGATATCGTATCGGGCGATGTTGTTTTTGCCTGCACCGCTCGAGGATTGCTGGAAGAGGTGTTTCTTGGGGTCGATGATGATCCCGACGTGTCCGATGCGTCGCTGACGGGTGCGGAAAAAGATCAAGTCGCCTTTTTGTGCTGTCTTGATGGAGACCCTTTTGCCATGCTTGAGTACATAGTCATATTGATCACCCGAGACGCGGGGGAGGGTGATGCCGTGTTTTTGAAATACCAGTTGCGCAAAGCGAGAACAATCGATCCCCTTCTTGGGGTTGTTCCCGCCCCAAACGTAGCGAACGCCGAGGTATTGGCGGGCATCCTTGACGACTTTTTGGGCGAAGGTCATCTGCTCCTTGACCCGGAGCGTCTGACCGACGAGAATGCGGTGGGTGCGAAAATCTGTCTCATTGGCGCGAATGAGGTCATCCAGGGGCATTTTGAAACGGCGCGCCAGCGCCAGCGGGCTGTCACCGGGTCCGACGACGTAGGTTTGTGTCGCACCGCGATAGATAGCGACCTTTATGGACTGCCCGATCTTCAGTATTGAGTGATAGGTGAGTGTCTCGTTGGCCTTGAGCAGTTCCTTGATGGTCATGGCATGACTTCGGGCAATGGTATAGAGGGTGTCGCCTCGTTTGACGGTGTGAATACCGAGATTTTGACCCAATACGACCGAGAGTGTTAACGCGATCCAAACTATGTATTTCATGTATACTCCAAATTATTTAGAAGAAGCCATTATAATAAACAGGCGTTAATCATCTGTCAATCAAGCGTGAATGGGAGTTAACAAAAAGTTAGCGAATGATTAATCCAAACATAGGTTCTGATAGGCTATGATTATAAGATATTGTCTCAAAAGGTGATCACAATGCACTACTATCTCCCTATTTTGGCCTTTCATATCCTCTCGGTTCTTTCATGGATGGCGATGCTCTTTTATATGCCTCGGCTCTTTGTCTATCATCAGGAAAACCGAGACAAAAGAGATTTTACCGATGTGGTCAAGGTGCAAGAACGGATGATCTACAAAGTCATCGGTATGCCGGCCATGTGGACAACCCTTCTCAGCGGCACTGTCCTGCTCTATCTCAATCCGTCGCTGCTCAGTCAAAACTGGATGCTGGCCAAACTGGGCTTGTTGGTGTTGATGGTGGCGTACAGCTTTTCGATGGAGCATTACCGCAAGATCCTCCTCAAGGATCGTTGCACCAAAAGCGGCCAATTCTTCCGGGCATATAATGAGGTGCCTACCATCTTGGCGATCCTCATCGTCACTTTCGTGATCACCAAATCGATTCCGGTTTATTTTTCGATTGGGATCACGGCGTTTTTTGGTTTTGTGATTTATAAGATTTTGACAAAAAAGGCATGAGTTGGATCTCTGCCCGTTTTTTGCTTCTGCGCCTGCTTGTTTTTTCAACTGACTTTCTCATATAATAAAACAATAATGTCAGATTACTTATGATATAATTTCTTTTTAGTTGCATTGTAAATCTTTTTTTATGGATCCTGTTAAGCCAAGGTGTCTTGGTTTTATAGGGTGAATTAGGTTTCGATTTAGAGGAGGCGTATGCCTGCATGAATTGAATAGAACATAAACCAAAAGGAGAAAAGATGGCAACAGAAAAAAAGATGACCCTGACGACCAAAGTCCTCATCGGGATGGCGTTAGGTATTGCCGTGGGGCTGACGATCAATTTGTTGGGTCTAAATGGAGAAGGTTCCTTTGTTAGCGAGTATGTCGTAGGCTTTTTCAGCATTGTAGGGAAAATGTTTGTGACATCGCTCAAGATGCTTGTGGTGCCACTGGTATTCTTCTCGCTGATTACAGGTGTGATCGGTATTGGGGATATCAGTGCACTGGGTAAAGTCGGCGGCAAATCGTTTGCACTTTATATGCTGACGACAGCTATTGCTATTGCCGTGGGGATTGGCTTGGCGGCTACTATGGGAATTGGAGAAGGGGTTCACATGACCTCGGCTGCATCCTTTACGGCCAAAGAAGCCCCCGCACTCAGTACCGTGTTGACCGACATTATCCCCAGCAATGCTATCCATGCTATGGCCGCAGGGAAAATGCTTCAGATTATCTTCTTTTCGATCTTGGTGGGCATTTCGATCTTGATGGTAGGCAAGAAGGCTGAGCCTGTTGTCGAGCTTATCGAGATCGGCAATGAGATCATGATGAAAATGGTCAACATCGTCATGGCAGTCGCTCCCTATGCTGTATTTGCATTGCTGGCAAAAGCCATAGCAAACCTGGGATTGGGATTGTTGGCAGATTTGGCCGGGTATGTGCTGGTGCTTATCGCCGCACTTATGCTGCATCTTTTTGTGACCCTGATGAGTATCTTGAAAGTGTTCTCAGGCATGAGCCCAAAAATATTCCTCAAAAAAATGCGAGAGACACAGATCTTTGCGTTCTCGACATCAAGCTCCAATGCGACCATCCCGGTCACACTGAGAGCGGTCACCGATAGACTGGGTGTCAACAACTCGGTTGCGTCTTTTACGGTTCCCTTCGGTGCGACGATCAACATGGACGGAACAGCGATCATGCAGGGGGTTGCTACGGTCTTTATCGCCAATGCCTATGGCGTGCATTTGGGTCTTACCGGATACTTGACAGTGATCCTCATGTCCGTATTGGCCTCCATTGGTACAGCGGGTGTGCCGGGCGTGGGACTGATCATGCTCTCTATGGTGTTTACTCAGGTGGGACTGCCTGTCGAAGGTATCGGCCTGATCCTCGGTGTCGATCGATTGTTGGATATGATCCGTACCGCCGTCAACGTCTCGGGCGATGCCGCCGTCTCGGTCATCGTCGCCAAGAGCGAGGGCAAGCTGGATACATCGATCTTCAATGATCCCGATGCAGGCAAGTTGACGGATGATGATCTCGTCATCTCTGATGAGGTTGAGCGTGAACTCGCCGAAATGGTGAACGAAACACACAACAAAGCCTGATACTGTCTCTTGAAGCAAGAAGGCGATTCTTGCTTCAAGGAGTCCAAGGCTCATAAGTCACTTCTTCTGCAAAAAAAACTCCCATCCTGCTCAATCTTTTTTTGGCTGAATCATCCATTGCTTTACAGCCATGCAAGCCTCACTCCTGTGAAATATGCACAAAACTACCGTTGGTCAAGCGCAAAAGATCCTGAGGGTATAGCTCGACTTCGAGACCCCGACGCCCGGCACTGACAAAGATGGTTTGATGCTCTTGGGCTGAGGAGTCTATGAATGTTTTCAGTCGCTTTTTTTGACCAAGGGGGCTGATGCCGCCCAGTATGTATCCGGTTGAGCGTTCGACATCGGATGCTTCGGCCATGACTGCCTTTTTGACTCCGGCTGCTTGGGCGATATGCTTCATGCTGAGCATGGATGAGACAGGGATGATGCCGACGGCCAATGCTTTTCCATCCAGTTGGACGACAAGAGTCTTGAACACCTTCTCTTTGGCTAGACCTATTTTCTCAGCCGCCTCAGCTCCGTATGATGTCAGGGATTTTTCATGCATGTATTCATGGATTGCGTAAAAAATCTTTGCTTTTTTGATCGCGTTGATGGCTGGGGTCATGGTTGCAATTTCCTTAGGTCTTGCGGCTGCAAACCAATAAGGGAGAACTCATGCCGCTTCGGCGCTCAAATGCAACCCGACAACTCCAAGAATGATCAATCCAATGCTGGCGATTTTCATGAGACTGATCGGTTCTTTGAAGAGGTAGAAGCCCACCACGGTGATCAGTGCCGTTCCCAGTCCTGACCAGATGGCGTAGGCCATGCTCATATCAAAACGCTTGAGGGCGAACGTCAAGGCGGTGAGGGAGAGGATATAGAAAATCCCCATAGCGACCGACGGCCATGTTTTGGTAAACCCGTCCGACATTTTCATCGCGGTTGTTCCGGCCACTTCAAAAACAATGGCGGCGATGAGGTAGATCCAGTATTGCATGGTGTTATCCTTTTTTTATGCGGTTTTTTCGGTAAATCTCTTTTTCTTTTTTGCGCTCTCTATACCATTCCTTCGCCAAGACAATGAGGATATAGCCGTCAAAAACAATATCAATGATCAACAAAACAACAGCGGCAAACAGGACGATCCACGCAATGGCACCGAAAAACCACGCCGGCCACCCGATCATAACTGCCAGAGGAATGATCCAGTAAAAATGTTTTATAGCGCATCCTCCTCCATGGCAAACAAAGCTTCTCGAAGCCGGTCTGCTTGCCCTTCAAAGAGAGAGCCGGCATCATGCAGTCCTTGATTGTAGTACGCTCCGCCGATGAGATTGCCCATAAATTCCAGCAGAAATTCCGCATCGAACTGCCCGATATCCTCACCCAGTTCCTGCGCAAAATAGGTTTTGATTTTGGCGACGAGGTGGGCTTTGGTCTCGGGGGTATAGCTAGGCTGTGTCATGGGGTATCTTCATGCTCCTCTACGGTACCCTCGTATTTGTTGCGCAACCAGCGGTCAATGGGGTAGATGAGGCGATAGATGACAGGAACGACAAGCAGGGTCAGGAACATTGAGCTGAGCAGACCACCGATAACAGCGACAGCCATGGGGGCTTTGGATTCCGAACCAAAACCGTGACTGATGGCCAGTGGCAGCATAGCAAAGACCATAGCCACGGTGGTCATAAGGATAGGACGGAGACGTTTTTCGCCGGCTTCGATGAGCGCATCATGGACGCTTTTGCCTCGCTGGATCGCATCGTTGGCAAAATCCACAAGCAAGACGGCGTTTTTGCCCACCATTCCCATCAGGAGAATAAAGCCGATCATCACAAAGAGGCTGAAGTGGTAGCCGGTCAGGTAGAGAGCAATCATGACGCCCATGATGCTCATCGGCAGTGCCATCATGATGATGATGGGCTGCACAAGTGACTCATAGAGGATCGCGAGGATGATAAACATCAGGATGATCGAGAGCTTGACGGCCATCCCAAATGCCAAGGTGGTCTTGACCATCTCCTCGGCAAAACCGGTAAATTGATAATGGACACCGGCTGGAAGCAGGGGGTCGATCCCATCTTTGGTGTATTGTACGGCTCCACCGAGGTCGAGACCGAAGAGGTCTGAGTGGACGGTGACTTGTCGTTGGCGGTTGTAGTGATTGATAGACGAAAGCGATTGCCCCGAGACAAAGGTAACCAATCCATCGAGATAGACAAGCTGACCATTGGCAGCACGCAGCTGGATGCGCTTGATGTCTTCGATTTTTTTACGGTGGTCATCATCGAGGCGCAGGGTGATGTTGAACTGCTTGCCTTTCTCTTCAAAATGGGAAATTTCAATATCGCTAGAAAAAGCCGTGGCAATAGCCTGGGCAATCTGGGCAGCGCTGACACCCAGGCGTCTGGCGTTGGTGCGGTTGATGAGGATATCAATCTGAGGCTTGGGGTCATCCAGGTTGCTGTCGATGTCCATGAAGCCTTTTTTCTTGGCAAGGTAGGCTTTGAGTTTGTGTTCGGCCGTCCGCAAGTCCTCAAAAGAATCCGAAGTAAGGACAATTTGATAAGGAACCGTGGCGCCGGTGCCTTTGATGTCAGGGATAGCTGCGGCGGTGATTTTCATCTGCTCACTTTGGAACGGTGCGAGCTTTTTACGAAAATTCTGGATGACACTTTCCTGGTCAAGACTGCGCTCATCTTTGGGAAGGAGGTGGACATAAATTTTGGCTTTGTTTTTGTCGTGGGTGTTGTTGTATGCGACGCTGAGTGTGGTCGAATCGACATACGGATCTTTGTGTACCATCTCTTCAACCTTGCGAGCCTGCAACATCATCTCGGTCAGCGAGATACCTGGCTGAGCTTGGAGCTTGATGGCAAACTCAGATTTGTCATCCTTGGGGATAAAATCCATTCCAATCTTGGGGAAGAGGGTGACGCTCCAGACCATGGAGCCGATGGCAAGGATCAGGGTGAGCCACTTGAAGCGCAAGGCCAAATTCAGTGCGGCTGCAAACAGACGATCTATGCGCTGGAAGATAGGCTCTGTTGCTGCATAAAACCAACTCTCTTTCTTGTGCAATACGCGAGCACTGAGGCTGGGCATGAACGTCATGACCACTGTATAGGAGATAATGACAGCAAAGGCGATGGTCATCCCGAATGCCTTGAAAAATTGTCCGACGATACCGCTCATGTTGGAGACGGGCAAAAAGACTGCCAGGAGCATGGCCGAGATCGCAATGACCGGGAAGGACATTTCACGTGTTCCGACGACTGCGGCCTGGAAGGCACCCATGCCGCCTTCCATTTTTTTGTAGATATTTTCGATGACCACAATGGCATCGTCAATGATGATTCCAATGGCCAGTGTCAAGGCGATGAGGGTTGATTTGTTGAGGTTGTAGCCCATGTAGTCCATGAGGGCGATGGTTCCCAGTACGGACGTAGGGATCGAGAGGGCTGAGACCAGCGTAATGGTGCCGTTGCGCAGGAAGCCAAAGATAATCAGTATCGCCAGCAGTGCACCGTATGTGAGATCAAACTCAACGGCTTCGAGTGATTGCTCGATAAACGGCGAGGTGTCCTGGAGCAGGGTGACACCAAAACGATCCCCGGCGAGCTGTGTGACGTCGGGGAGGGCTTTTTTGACGCGATTGATGACCTCGAGGGTGTTGGCATCGGATATTTTTTTGATCTCCAGCATGACCCCTTCGGTGCCATTGTAGGAGGCATAGCTGACCGGATCACTCAGTCCGTCCTCAATGCGTGCCAGATCACGGAGCTTGATGCCGTTTCGGATGACGATATTGCGAAGCGCTTCGACCGTGGTGGCGTCTGCTCGGGTCTTGAGTGTAAACTCCTTGCGGCTGGTGATGAGCTTACCACCGCCGATCTTGACGTTTTCGTGTGCAATGATGTTGTTGAATTCTCGAATGGAAATTCCATAGCGATTGAGCTTGGCCAAGTCGGGAAAGATGCGGATCTCACGGTCCCGATAGCCGATGATTCCGACCGAGCCCACGCCGCTGAGTTTTTGCAGGGCGGGTTTGGCCTTTTGGTCGACAAAGAGCATGAGGTTTTTGAGGCCCTCTTTTTTGGCGGTGAGGAAGACGTTGACGACCGAGCCGCCACCCACGTCGAGCTTGCTCACGAGTGGCTTGCGGGCATCACGGGGGAGGCGGACGGCAGAGACCTTGTCTCGGACATCGTTGGCTGCCTCGTCAATGGGGCGTTCCATCGAAAATTTGATCAGGATGACGCTGGTGTTTTCGCTGCTGG
>CAZCAZ010000008.1:0-25171 GCA_964496735.1 uncultured Nitratifractor sp.
TCAAGGCTGTTCAATTCTACGCGCAGAGGAAAACGCCCTTGCAGTTCCGGGATCAAGTCACTGGGCTTGCTCAAATGAAAGGCACCGGCAGCAATAAAAAGGATATGGTCTGTATCCACCGATCCGATCTTGGTTTGGACCGTCGATCCCTCCACAATGGGAAGCAGGTCACGCTGCACGCCTTCTTTGCTTGGATCCTGACGAGACGTACTATTGGAGGGAACAGCAATTTTGTCTATTTCATCAATAAAAACTATCCCACCTTCTTCTACTTTACGAATTGCCAAATCTTTCAGTTTTTCTTCATCCAGGAGTGTTTCGCTTGCTTCAGCTATCAGTATAGGACGGGCTTCTTTTATGGTGACTTCTTTTTGCTTCTTTTTTTTATTGATCCCCCCGATAACCTGGACAATCGACTCTTGCACGTCCGCCATCTCTGGAGGCATATTGCTTCCTGCAAATTCGATTTTAGGTCTGGGGAGGTCAACTTTGATGGTCAAGTGATCCAAATCACCTCGGGAAAATTTCTCCTGCATGTGACTAAATGCTATCTCGTAATCAGCTTTTTTTTCTTCACTTGCACCCTCAGGTGGAGAAGGCAGAAGCTGTTCAATAATTTTATTTTCAACATACGCTTCAATCTTCTCTTGATTTTTTTCATTTTCGTCTTCACGTACGATATGCAACGCCGTCATGGCCAAATCACGAATCATGGATTCAACATCTCGACCGACAAAGCCCACTTCTGTGTATTTACTTGCTTCTACCTTGACAAAAGGCAAGCGCATCATGCGCACGAGACGTCGAGCTATTTCGGTTTTTCCCACTCCTGTGCTGCCGATCATGAGGATATTTTTAGGTGTCACCTCCTGCTGCATCTCATCGCTCAACTGCATGCGTCGCCAGCGATTTCTCAACGCCACTGCAATTGTTTTTTTTGCCTCAGATTGCCCAATCACATAACGATCAAGATAAGCGACTGTCTCCTTGGGGGTCATTATAGATTCAGACATTTATCGAAGCTCCAGTAGTTTGATATTGGTATTGGTATAAATACAAAGCTCACCAGCGACCTGCAAACTCTCTTGCACCAGAGTGTTCGCAGGCATATTAGCATGACGCTCAAGCGCTCGCGCGGCTGAAAGGGCAAAATTACCTCCGCTCCCAATGGCAGCAATTTTTCCGTCTTCTGGTTCCACCACATCACCGGTACCGCTAAGGATAAAAATATGTTCTTTATCCAATACCAGCATCATTGCTTCAAGCTGGCGCAGCATTTTGTCTTTGCGCCACTGTTTGGAAAACTCGACGACTGACTTGAGCAAATCGCCCTTTTTTTCATCTAAGATTCCTTCAAACATATCAAAAAGATTAAAGGCATCGGCAGTACTTCCTGCAAATCCCGCCAGAATCTTTCCTTGGTAGAGGGTGCGGATTTTTGTGGCGTTGCCCTTGAGGATCGTGTTGCCAAATGTTACCTGTCCGTCCCCACCAATTACAGCATGATCCTTGCCACGATAAGCAAGGATGGTAGTCGCGTCAAACACTAGGCAACTCCTACAATATCAACTTTGAGTGTTGCATGAATGGCGTGACCCAGCTTGGCATCCACTTCATGAATCCCCGTTGACTTTAATGCTTTTTTTAAATCAATTTGTTTTTTGTCTACTTCAATACCTAGTTGATTCTTGATCGCCTCTGCAATATCACCATTACCAACTGAGCCGCGAATTCCTACGGGTGCAAGAGGTTTTTCAATCCGAATTGTGACGGTTTCAAGTTGGGATTTTTCTTCTTGGAGGCGCGCGATCATCTCTGCCTCCTCCTTGGCTCGGCGCTCTTGGTCTGCTTTCCACTCTTCAACAATCTGTGGTGTGGCAATCTTGGCAAATCCTTTGGCGACAAGAAAATTCTGACCATATCCATCTTTGACCTCTTTGATGTCTCCAGTTTTTCCCAAAGCTTTCACATCTTTGATAAGTAAGACTTTCATGCTTGTCCATCCTTTGCTTGATAAATTTAGGATACATTTTATCGAAAGTTTGTTAATATCCTTCCAAATATAGCTCGACAAAAGGTCTCCCGATGCTTCAACCCTTTCCCGCCAAAATATCTTCGTCATTTCCCAATGATCTCGCAACCCTCTTGGATACCCAGCGTCGCACAATCAATGACCTTGCACTGCATGCAGAGGCAACATACAAAACTATCTTGAAGCCTCTTCAGGACCTTGACGAGGAGCTGGATGCATTTTTCACCCCTCTCGCTCACCTCAACAGCGTCAGCAATACAGTCGAAACTCAAACGGCCTACGAAAAATCCATTCCCCTCCTCTCGGCGTTTCACTCTGAGCTCACGCAACATACAGCCTTGCACAAAAAAATTCAGCTTATTTCCTCCGGAAATTCTGAATCCCAAACCGTCATTGAGCATACGCTCCAAGATTTTCGTCTTGCCGGCGCCTTGCTGTCTGATGTTGACAAGCAGCGAATGAAGGCGGTCGACCTGCGCCTTTCTGAGCTTGGCAATATGTTTTCACAAAACCTTCTCGATGCAACCAATGCATGGGAAATGATCCTTGAAGATCCAGCGGATGTCGCAGAACTCCCACCAAGTGATTTGGCGGCGGCCACTCTGGAACAAGACGGAAAAACCTTCTACCGTTTTACCTTGCAGATTCCCAGCTATCTCGCCTACATGACATACGGTTCCAATCGCAGCCGACGAGAAGAACTCTCGCGTGCCTACCACACTCGAGCACCTGAAAATGCTACTATAATTGACGAATTGCTTCGCCTAAGAGAGGAAAAGGCACACTTGCTTGGCTTTGATAACTACGCTCATTATGCGCTCGAGGCGCGTGATGCAGGCAGCGAAAGGGATGTGTTGAACTTTCTCAACACACTGGCCGAAGCGGCCCTTCCTCAGGCCCAGGAAGAGCTTAAAATTCTTCAGGATTTTGCTAGGGAGGAGGACGGTGTAGAGTTGGCAGTGCACGATGTGGCCTATTACAGTGAAAAACTCAAAAAAATTACTTTTAATTACGATGAATCTGAAGCCAAGCCTTATTTTGAGCAAAAGCGTGTTCTTGAAGGAATGCTCTCTTTTGTCACAGATCTATTTGGCGTAACATTTGAGCCCATTGATGTTCCAACTTGGCACACCTCGGTTTATACATATGATCTTTACGAGGCAGGCAATCATACTGGACGTATCTATTTCGATCTGGAAGCACGAGAAGGGAAACGGGGTGGTGCCTGGATGCACGATTGGGAAACGCACTATATTGATACAAAAGGAGCAGCACATCTTGCCTCTGCGTTTGTCGTCGCTAATTTTGCACCTGCCACTCCAAAAACACCTTCCTTATTGCGTCATGATGACGTGGTGACCCTTTTTCATGAAATGGGTCATGCTATCCACCATCTTTTTAGTCGCACTCGCGAACGCTCCATCTCTGGTATCCATGGTGTGGCTTGGGATGTCGTAGAGTTCCCCTCTCAATTTTTAGAGAACTTTGCATATGAAAAAGCCATCTTGCAACGATTTGGCTTTCACCATGAGAGCGGTGACCCTATTCCCGATCGACTCATTGTCCAAATCAAGGCAGCTAAAAATTTTCAAGCAGCTCTAGGGATTCTCCGCCAGGTTGAATTGTCACTATTTGATTTTCAACTTCATCAAAAGCGCTATCAGGGAGAGGCCATACAAGAGCTGCTTGATGGCATTCGAAAAAAAACATCGCTCCTTCCTCCACCATCCCACAACCGCTTTCAACATGGCTTTTCCCATATTTTTGCGGGAGGTTATGCCGCGGGTTACTATAGCTACAAGTGGGCCGAAGTACTTAGTGCTGATGCTTTTTTTGCCTGTGTGGATATGACAAAAGGCCTAAATCCGGAAAAAGCACACGGATACAAAACACATATTTTAGCTCAAGGAAGCAGTCAAAGTATGAGTCAGCTCTTTAAAAACTGGCTAGGACATTCACCCAAAAGTGAATACCTTTTATACCTCTACGGGATTGATTCCGCATAAAACGAATATTTCACTTTTTGTTGACAAAAATCTGATATACTTCTGTCAATACGATATTGAAATTTAAGGAAAAAAATGAAGAGTGCTTTGCGGTTACCCTTTTTGTTTTTTGTCGCTTCATGGCTCCTGCATGCCATAGAGATCCAAAATCTCTCCCAAGCAGTCGATGTGGCAGGCAAGCAACGCATGTATACCCAACGCATACTCAAAGACTACGCTATGGTTGGCATGGGCAATACTTTCGGCAACCCCGCAAAGGATCTCAACGTAACCATAAAAAACTTCGAAGAACATCTTGCCAGCCTGGTCGCTTTCAATAAAGACAATGCCACCAAGAAGTCGCTCGAAAAAGTCAAAAACTTATGGATGCCCCTTGCCAAAGAGCTATCCGCTCCTCCTTCGATCAAACAGGGTGCTCGAATGCAAGAGCAACTCGAGGCACTGCTAAAACAAGCCAATGAGGCAGTAGAGCTCTTTGCAAAACAAACCGGCAAGCTCTCAGGAGAGGTCATTAACATTTCCGGTCGTCAACGTATGCTTTCTCAACGCATGGCCAGCCTCTATATGCTAAAAGTCTGGGGGATTGAAGATCCAAGATTCAAGAAAAAAATGGACGATACCATGGCGCTATTTCGTGACGCGCATGACCAATTAATCTCAGCAAAGATGAACACATCAGAAATAGAGCTTTTGCTCAAAAAGGCGGGGGATGATTTTCGCTTCTTTGAAATCATGAATCGTTCAAGCTCTCGATTCATACCGACCTTGATCTATAAAAAATCCAACGAGATACTTCATACGATGAATACGGTTACCAAACTTTACGCATCGCAAGAAAAATAAAAGGAATATGCCATGTCTTCGCAACAACTCATAACCCTTATGAAATACTTTATGACGGGGATACTTCTCCTAGTGACGCCGTTGCTGGCCTCCGAGCGCAATATCACAACTGGCAATCTCTTTGAGGTCATTAACATTGCAGGCAAACAGCGCATGCTCTCGCAGCGCATTGCAAAGGACTACCTCTATATTGGCAAGAAAGTAGCTGTTGATAAAGCCACAAAACAATTTCAGCAGTCCATAAAAGCCTTCAACAAGAGCCAAAAATATCTCAAGGAAGCTATTATAGATCCTGAAGTTAAAAATTTAATTTCTTTTGTAAATTTAAGCATCGATGAGTTAGAGGCTACAGCCAAAAAACCTTTTAGTCTTGACAATGCGCAACTCATACTTGACTTAAGCGAATCCATGCTTGAGGGGAGCCAATATATTGTGGACTCCTTAAAAGATGCTGCCAAGATCAAGGGGGAAAACTCAGCCGTTGTTTCTGCACGGCAGCGTATGCTGTCACAGCGTATTGCTAAGTACTATATCGCATACCAGCTTGGCATCAAAGACAAAAATACCGTTGAGCAAATGAAGGCAACTGTTAAACTATTTGACGACAACAACAACAAGTTACTCAACAATGCCAACAATGCTGCTACAATCAGCCAAAAGCTTAAAAGCATTAATCACTTATGGGGTATTGTCTATAAATTTTATCTAAATATAGAAAAAGGCGGATTGCCATTTATTGTCTTTACTAGTACGGATGATATCAGTAAAAAAATGGATGAAGTCACTGCTTTGTATGCCAAAGCAGGACTCTAAAGTGAACATACTATGAAGCAGCTTATTCACGGTATTTCACTTTTTTTGGTGTTGCTAACCTTTGGCTTTGGAGCGACCCGTTCGGATATTAATGCTATTGAGGCGGCAGAACGCATCCGTTTTCTCAGTCAAAAGATCGCAAAAGACTATCTTTACCTCTACGCACGACCCAAGCGACATGATATATTCGGTGAAATTTCAGATATGATGGTAGACCTCAACAAGGCGCTATCTGTCCTTTCATCTTCCACCAAAGACAAAGACACAAGAGACCTACTGAAGTACCTTCAATACAATAAAGAGAGCATTGAAAAACTCCTTCAAGATACCATCACAAAAGCCAGTGCACTCCAGATGCTTGATTACAGTGAAGTACTTCTTGAGGGCGCCAAACTAATCACAGAAAAACACCGCTATTCGTTCAATGCGGAAGAGGCGATGCTCATGCAGATAAAAAAAACAGAGTTTCTTATCGAGCGTCTAGGTAAATTTTATATGCTCTCCAGCCTGGGAGTACTGAGTCCTACCAACCAAAGCAAGATGAAAGAAAGTGCTCGTCTTTTTGAAGAAAGCCTTCATATCATTCAAAAGTATCAGTACCCAGCGGCACTTCAAAAAGAGAAAAAACAGCTCTCGCTTTTTTGGAAGTTTGGTCAATATTCCCTAGCGCATGCTTATGACATATTTGTACCCAATCTTCTAAATACTACGGGAAATCATTTTGAAAAGCTGTTGGCAAAATATGCACGCTATCACAGCAAAAGTCAGTAGGAGTCCATATGCGCATATTTAACAATCGATTTTTACTTTTTCTCCTGCTGATTCCCGTTGCTGCTTACTTGGGATGGATAGGCTACAAGGCGTATCAGGAATATCAGGTCATGACACAAAGTCAAAAAGCACTCCATGCCATAGAGTTCATTGCACTACTAGACGATACCAGCAATGCCATTGGAAATGAAGCTTTACACAGTGCGCACATGACCCAAAAGAAACATGAAAATAACACACTAAATGAGGCACGCAAGACGACGGACGCACTCATGGATCGTGCAGTATCATTTTCTCAATTTTCATCAGAAGATCCCATAAAACAAAAAATATCAACACTCACACAACATATTCATAATGCACGCCGTCTTGTGGATGGTGGCACAAAAAACCATTTAAAAATATTTCATGACTTATACAATATAAAAATCCTAAAAGTGCTTCAAGAACTGATGAACAATCTTGCCACAAAAACACATTCAGGACTCAGTGATGAGACACCCATACACATCTATGTCCGCTTCAATCAAATCAAAGGATATACTTCGGCCGAACAAGCGTTGATTGCATACCTTATTGAGAAAAACAAGCCCATGACAGCCAATGACTTTAAGGCTTGGGAATCGCTACTTTCTGATACCAATCTACCAAAGCTTTCTTCAATAAAAGATTCTATCTTTTCAGCTAAAGTACGCAAAATAGTTCAACCAAGCACGCTAACGGCTCTCGGGCAAGATGAGCGTTCTTACATTGCTATTGAGGCCCTAAGGGGACACTATTCAATTAAGCCTCAAGCATGGATTGGCGTCTTGAAAGAAAAAAACACACGACTAGGTGCTGCACAAAAAGAATTACTTACTTACACAAAAAAGAATAAAGAAGCGCGTTTATATCTAAGCAAGCAGAATCTTATCAATCTTCTTCTGCAGGTGTTGGTTTTTCTGTTGATATTTGGATTTCTCATCTTTTTCTTATTCAAAATAGCACGGGATAAACACCTGCTTACTTCAACACTCAAAGAGATTCAATTTGACCTCAGCAAAGAAAGAAAAAGGGAACTTCAGCATATTGTCAGCAACCGAAATACTGAAAAAATCTATACATTTCTTGCCGAAACAATCAAGGAATCCAATCAAGCAAAAGATCTTTTTCTTGCCAACATGTCTCATGAGATTCGTACACCTCTCAATGGCATAGTCGGCTTCACACAACTTCTAAAAACCACATCACTGGGTAGCGACCAAGAAGAGTTTGTTCATATCATTGAGGAGAGTTCTGAAAACCTTCTAACCATCGTCAACGATATCCTTGATCTTTCCAAAATACAAGCAGAAAAAATTGAACTCGAAGAAGTGGCCTTTAATCCTATGAGCAAATTTGAGTCTTCTGTTGAAACCTATGGTGCCAAGGCGCTTCAAAAAGATATCGATTTTGGCGTCTATGTTGATCCATCTTTGCCTGCCAGTATTCTAGGCGACCCGACACGTATCTCTCAAGTGCTTGTTAATCTAATCAGCAATGCGATTAAGTTCACCAGTACATACGGAGAAGTAAGCGTATTCTGCGAACGCGTACACGAAGACAATAAAGAAATTAGCATAAAATTCTCCGTGAAAGACACGGGGATTGGAATTACAGCTACTCAGCAAAAACGAATATTTGAAACATTTACGCAAGCTGATTCAAGCATGACTCGAAAGTTTGGAGGGACCGGTCTTGGCCTTTCAATCTCCAGTAAACTCGTCTCCCTCATGGGTGGAAAGCTGGAAATAGACAGTGAGCCTGGAAAAGGATCTACGTTTTATTTTTCTTTGGCATTCAAGGTTGATCCCGAGAACCAAAACTCCATCCAAAGACCAAACTTTCGCGGCACCCGCGTGGGTCTATTGCTTCCTAATCGCAACATACGACGCCAAGTTGATCGCAACCTAGAGTCATATGTTCGCTATCTTGGGGCCGATTACACCATCTACTATGGAGACGAGGTCTTTGAGCAGCGCAAGGATGAATTGCCCGACATTATGTTTGTTGACCAGCGCTATTCTCGTCGCGAAGGCGAACTAGATGATATTTTAAACCTAGACGTCCCCATTGCTTTGTTGGCTTCAGGCCACCACAAAGAGCAATACGAATCCATCAGCCAACAGCTTGATTCGCTTATCTACAAACCTTTGAACTATTCCAAGACACTAAAAGTGCTCCAACAAAGAGCCCAAAACAGCCTAAATACCAAACCACTGATAGCCGAAGAGCCTAAAGTCACATTCTCGCATCTTGCGGTTCTTGTTGCTGAAGACAACCGAATCAACCAAAAATTAATCAGCGCAGCGCTCAACAACTTTGGTGTTAATGTCACCATTGCTACAAACGGAAAAGAGGCCGTAATGTTGCGCAAGCAAAATGAGTATGATCTCATCTTTATGGACATCCAAATGCCGGTTATGAATGGGCTTGAGGCAACACAAGAGATCCTTCGCTACGAAGAGCTCAGCAAGCAAGCACATGTACCTATTGTTGCACTGACTGCCAATGCCCTACGGGGAGATCGGGAAAAGTATCTTGAAGCAGGGATGGACAACTACACTCCCAAGCCTATCAATCTTGCCCTTATCAAAGATATTATCCAAGAGTACTATCCTGAGCGCACCATCACGTCAACACCGTCTAAGCCCACAGAGTCTGTCGCAAATGAGGCAAAGACAACAGAAACGGTCATGCCATCAAGCATTGCTCCAGTCGCAACCCCTCCTCCTTTGCCTGAGAGTGCTATAGCAAAGCCAAAAGAGTCAATTAGACCAGAAACTTCCAAGAAAACTTTCGTAGATATTTTGATCTATGCCGTCCATCCCCTATCGGCTCGCGTGCAGGCACAGGCACTAGAAGAAGAAGGCTATCAATGCAATTTGGTCGACAACGAAACGGCCTTTCTGGAAAAACTCGAAGAGGTTCAGTATCGTTTTGCACTAGTGGACAGTTCACTGCTGCCTACAGATGATTGTTTTATGGTTGATATTATCACACAAAATGGTACAAAACTCTATCTTTTTGGGCACAATGGGCGCAATGCCAGCTGCGAAGACACACACACATACGACAGCATCCCTGACCTCAAAAAGCAACTAAAAGAAACAGAGGCGTAAACACGCTCTCCTCTGTTTTGCTGGAGGAGCGCGAGGATTACTTCTTGCGTCCTCTGATCACAAAACGCAAAGCATTGAGTCGAATAAACCCTTCTGCATCTTTCTGGTTGTACACTTCGTCTTCTTCAAAAGTAGAATGCTCTTCGCTGTAGAGTGAATTATCAGACTTTCGCCCCACGACAGTGATGTTGCCCTTGTAAAGCTTGAGGCGCACCTCACCGCTCACATTCTCTTGCGTCTTGTCGATTGCAGCCTGGAGCATTTCACGCTCTGGCGACCACCAGTAGCCGTTGTAGATAAGACTAGCATATTTTGGCATGATTTCATCCTTGAAGTGTGCCTCCTCCCGATCCAGTGTGAGCGATTCAATGGCACGGTGAGCTTTGAGCATAATGGAGCCTCCCGGTGTCTCATAGCACCCGCGTGCCTTCATGCCCACATAACGATTTTCGACAATATCAATCCGTCCGATACCGTGTGTGTTGCCATAATCATTCAGGGTTTTAAGTATAGCCGCTGGCGACATAACTTCACCATTGATAGAAATGGGATCACCCTGCTTGTAGCCAATGGTGATATACTCGGGCGTATCCGGGGCCGCTTCGGGAGAAGCAGTCCACAGCCACATGTCCTCTTCGGGTTCCATATTTGGATCTTCAAGTACTTGCCCTTCGTAAGAGATGTGCAGCAGGTTTGCATCCATACTGTATGGAGATTTTTTTCCTTTTTTATCGATAGGAATTCCATGCTTTTCTGCGTAAGCTAAAAGCTTTTCACGACTATTGAGATCCCATTCGCGCCAAGGCGCGATCACAGCAATGTCTGGGTCAAGCCCTAGGTATCCCAATTCGAAGCGCACTTGATCGTTTCCCTTCCCTGTTGCGCCATGCGACACAGCATCTGCACCAGTTTGATGCGCGATTTCAATCTGTTTTTTGGCAATCAAAGGACGGGCGATGGAGGTGCCCAGAAGGTATTCGCCTTCATAAATCGTGTTGGCACGAAACATGGGAAAGACAAAATCCTTCACAAACTCTTCTCGAAGGTCGAGGATAAAGATATTTTCCGGTTTGATTCCAAAATCCAATGCCTTTTGGCGTGCAGGTTCCACCTCTTCGCCCTGACCCAGATCGGCCGTAAAGGTCACCACTTCACAGTCATACTCATCCTGAAGCCATTTGAGAATGATGCTGGTATCCAAACCGCCCGAGTAGGCGAGGACAGCTTTTTTTATTTCACGTTTTTTCATGATATATCCTTGAAGAAAATTGAGGGATTTTACCATAATATTGATATAATCATCCCCAATCTGTCGAGAAGGAATCTTATGAAACTTGGTGTCAACATTGACCACATCGCTGTCCTGCGAGAAGCCCGCCGCATCAATGACCCCGACCCCCTCCAGGCGGTAGGGATCTGTGCCCGAGCTGGTGCCGAACAAATCACAATACATCTGCGTGAAGACCGACGCCACATGCACGATGAGGATGCCAGTGCTATCGTACGGCACTCCCCTCTTCCTATCAACTTTGAGTGTGCCGTCAGTCCTGAAATTATTGACATTGCTTGTCGGTTGCGTCCCGCACGCGCCACGATTGTCCCCGAAAAACGAGAAGAAGTTACGACCGAAGGGGGGCTGGCGGTCACTGGTTCTCACCCGCAACTGCTTGATGCGATTCAACGCCTTCATGCCGAAGAGATTTCCGTCTCACTCTTTATTGATCCCTCGCTTGAAGCTGTCAAGGCCGCTCAGACTCTCGGTGTTGAATGGATTGAATTTCATACCGGCCATTACGCCAATCTCTACGCCATGCTTCATAGCAATCTCTCACAGAGTCATCACAGTATTCCAGGACTCGATCTTCCTCGTCATGCATTGCAGAGTCAACTCGACACCGAACTCACAACCCTGCGTCGCCTCAGTTACGATGCTGCTGAAATGGGGCTCAAGGTAGCTGCCGGCCATGGATTGAATTATCAAAACGTTGCCCCCATCGTCGCCATCGAAACCATTGAAGAGCTCAACATTGGCCAAAGTATTATTGCGCGATCAGTCTTTACTGGGCTCGAACAAGCAATTCTTGACATGAAAAATTTAATACGCCGCTAATGGATACAGGTAAGTCCACCTCATGGTACGTCTACATTGTCGAGTGCCATGACCGTAGCTACTATACCGGCATCACCACAGACGTTGCACGTCGCATCTCGGAGCACAATCACTCCTCCAAGGGTGCAAAATATACCCGAGCCCGCCGTCCAGTTTCATTGCGACATCAAGAGAAGCATCGAGACAAAAGTGCCGCGCTCAAGCGAGAGATTGCGATCAAGAAAATGACGCGTAACGAGAAGTCAGCTTTGTGGCTCTAACTTATGGAATCTTACGTTCCCATTTTCTCCACTGCGGCACCTCATCTAACTCGGGGAATCCATCCAGAATCTCTTCGGGTTGGAAATTTTCTTTATACGCAAAAGCCTTGCACTCATCTACCCAATAGCCAAGATAGATATACTTTAGTCCGAGACGCTTGGCCAGATCAATCTGATACAAAAGCGAAAACGTCCCGAGTGACAGATGAGCATACGCAGGATCGTAATAGAAATAGACAGCACTGATCCCATCCTCGACAATATCAAACAAGTCAACACCGACGAGGCGATTGTCACGTATATAAAGTGCTTCCTTGCCAAATTCATGGGCACCATCAGAAAAATTTTCATGGTATTCATGGTGATTGATCGTCGCACCTCGCCAATCGTCTTTTTCTGCTTTCCATGTATGGTATTTGTTGTAAAGATCAATATGATCAGGAGTATTGGTAGGTTTTTGGATCACAATTCTGGTATCGCTATTTCGTTTGATGGCGCGACGTTGCGAGCGACTGGGCTTGAAGTTTGCTACATCGATACGTATATTTTTACACGCATTGCATGTATTGCAAATTGGATAAAAGAAATACTTACCAAAACGCCGCCATCCGCGCTGTATCACTGCGGAACTAAAAGCAGATGTCGCCTCATCAATGTGGCGATAGTGCATGCGTACTTTTTGATCCGGCAAATAAGCACAAGGATAGTCAATCATGCAAAAGTCAGTCGATTCGAGATGAAAAGGGTCGGTTTGTTGTTCCATAGTAGAATTCTACCAAAAATGCGATAGAATTCGAATTTAATATCTTATTTTGTCCAAAATCCAACCTCTGAGGTGCCTATGTTTCTTTATCAGTCCCCTGAGGGCTACCGCTACAACAGCGACTCGATCTTTTTGTACGATTTTATCTCTCAGTATTCTCTGCGTGGCAACGTGCTCGATGTCGGATGCGGTGTGGGCATCATAGGCTTACTGGCTGCACGGGACTTTCCTGTCACGATGACTGCCATCGACAAGCAGCCCGAGATGATCGCATACACACAGCACAATTACGCAATCAATAACCTGGAAATCAAAGTGCACATCGGAGATTTTGGCGACATGGCAGGAGAGGATCGCTACGAGTACATTCTCTCCAATCCACCCTTTTATGACCCTGCGGTAATACAGAGCAAAGACCTCTGCCTCAATACAGCTCGTTATGCTCAGCATCTCCCCAGCGAAGTTTTGATCAACACAGCCAAGCGCCTACTGCGGCCACGAGGCTATTTGATCTTCTGTTATGACGCCAAACAAACCGACCAAATTCTCACTCAGTTGCGGCACGCCAAGCTCAATCCTGAAGTGATCCGCTTTGTTCACCCCAAGACCGACAAGGAAGCCAAAATTGTCTTGATTGCAGCACGCGCCAACTCCAAAGCCATGCTCAAAGTTTTGCCGCCTTTGATAGTTTTTGATGCACAAAATCGCTATTTGCCTAACGCTCAGGCGGCATTTGATCGAGCCAGTACGCACGTCATCAGCGGCAAAAGGATAAAAGGAAAACACGTGAATATCTCCACAAGCAGCTTACACAAAGCGCATGGACACCAACAGCTTAATCTAGCAAGGAGTGCATCCAATGAATAACGAAACCGTCATGCGAAAGGAGGGCTACTCCTTTGGTTTTGATCCAGCAGCGTGTGCCGCCTGTGGTGGAGCATGCTGTACGGGTGAAAGCGGGTATATTTGGACTAAATATACTGAAATCGAACAAATGGCAGAATTTTTAGAGCTAACCGTCGAAGATTTTGGTAAAATGTATCTTCGAAAAGTCAAGCATCGCTATTCCCTGACAGAAAAGCAAATTGGGGACGACGATTATGCTTGTATCTTTTTTGACACGACACAACAGCGATGCACGATTTACCCGGTACGGCCACGCCAATGCCGAACGTACCCTTTTTGGGAATCCTACAAACAAAACGACGACGAGGTAAGAGACGAATGTCCTGGTATTATCTAAGATTTTTCATAGGAATATTTGCAACAACTGGCCTACTCACGAGCGCAACCTCTGTAACCGAAAGCAACACATCTTGGTCTTCTTTGTCTACTCCAAGTGAAGATACTTTGATTATCCAGGCGGTGCTGGATGAGCAAAAGGGGGACCTTGCCACCAGTCGGGATCTTTATGAGAAACTCTTTACGCTTACTGGCAACAAGGAATACCTCATTCGCGAAGCTCAAAATGCCCTCACGGAACAAAAGAACCAATCCCGCTCCATTGCCAATCTCACCCATTGGGTCACCCGCCACCCCACCGACCATGACAAAGAACTCTACTTGATTCTGGCGGCACTATATATCCAGACCCACGCACTCAACGATGCCGATGAAATCGCTGATGCTTATTTGACACAAGGAAAAGTCGACCCAATTGACCTCGAAGAGTTCGGCGCGCTCAAAATCCAACTCGGTGAATATGCCGATGCGCTAACATTGCTGCAAAAAGCCTACTCGCAAAAGCCTGACGAGGAAACAGCCCTGCAGATAGCTGCTCTCTATTTGCTCAAGCTTCAACAGCCCGACCAAGCTGCATTGGCTCTCGAAACACACATCCAAAACAATGAAGATGCCTCGGTGGGCATGTATTTCAAACTCATTGAAATCTATGCTAAAGCTTCCAAGCACACCAAGGTGCTGGCCCTCTATAAGCAGCTTTACCTCAAAGATCCACAGAAGTACTTTCTGCAAAAGATCATTGAGGTCTCTCTCTATTTGAAGGACACCACGGGATTGATTCGCTTCTTGGAATCCACAACAGGAAATGACGACCTGCTCTATGGTATCTACAGGGACGAAGGTCTGCTTGACAAAGCCTTGGCTATGACGCATACACTCTACAAAAAAACACGCCACGCCCGTTGGCTAGCAGAGGAAGCAATACTTACCTACGAACAGGCCAAAAAAAACCATCAACTAACTCCAGATGCCCTTGCTAAAATGAGCCACCTTTTTGAGCAAGCAATCCATGAAGGCAACCGACAAGGAATCTACCTCAACTATTATGGCTACACGTTAATCGATCATGACATGGACATCGACAAGGGGATAGGTTTGGTTCGCCGTGCCTTGGGCAAGGATCCTGAAAATATCTTTTTTCTTGACTCGCTTGCCTGGGGGCTTTACAAAAAAGGTCAGTGCAGCAAGGCCGACACACTCATGCGGCGCATTATGCGAAAAAAAGAGCTTGATGAGCCAGAGATCATTAATCACCAAAAGGCAATCCAAGCCTGCCTGAAAAAACACTAGGAGAATCCATTGGCCGACATACTTGACAACATCATCACTCGAACCAAAGCCGACCTCGAGAAACGAAAAATCGACTACCCAGCGGAGTGGCTAGGGCGCTCTCTCTCATTCAATCCTTTTGTCCCCAAGGATATCTATGGGGCGCTCAAAGCAACGGAAGAAAATCCATACCGCATCATCGCCGAAGTCAAAAAGGCGAGCCCCTCCAAGGGGGTCATCCGTGAAGATTTTGATCCCATAGAAATCGCAAGTGCCTATGAAGCAGGCGGAGCCAGCGCCCTGTCGATTCTCACCGAACCTCACTGGTTCCAAGGTGACAAGGAATACCTTGGGATGGTGCGTCGCTATGTCAGCCTGCCACTGCTCCGCAAGGATTTTATCATCGACAAGTATCAGATCCTAGAAGCCTTGGCGTTTGGTGCTGATTTTGTACTTCTTATTGCCAAAGCACTTGGCCGAAAGGAACTCAAGGTATTGGTCGACTATGCTATGCATCTGGGATTGGAGGTGCTCGTTGAAGTGCATGACAAAATGGATCTCACCAAGGCCATCTTTGCCGGGGCGAACATTATCGGCATCAATCACCGCAATCTCGAAACATTTGAGATGGATATGGAGCTGAGCCGTCGCCTGATCCCTTTGATTCCCAATTCCAAGATCATCGTCGCTGAAAGCGGTATCCACGATCATGAAACCGTCATCGAACTGAGCAAAGCCGGTGCCGATGCTTTTCTTGTAGGCGAGCACTTCATGCGTCAAGATGATATGACTCAGGCCGTACGCAACCTCAAGGGAATCTAATCAGGGAGATTCGGAGCTTCAATGACCTCACGTAAAAAACGTATCGCTATCTCCATCGGAGATCTCAATGGTATTGGTATACAATTGGCCTTGGAATATCATGCAGTCATTACAGAGATTGTTGATCCGATCTACTGCATTGATTCGGCAATGCTCGAACAGGCAGCGCACAAACTGAATCTGCCCATTCCAGAAGATTTCATGATCGTTGAACCGTTTGCAGAAGCGTTTACAATCGAGCCGGGTGTTGCCTCCGCGCAAAGCGGGCATTACAGCTATGCTTCTTTTGTTCATGCCGTAGCATTGGCACGTGCTGGGCAAGTTGCAGCCGTCACGACGCTCCCCATCCACAAAAAAGCCTGGGAACGTGCCGATATTCAGTACAAAGGTCACACGGACGCTTTGCGTGACATGTTTGATGCACAGGCGATCATGATGCTCGGATGCCCCGAAATGTATGTGGCACTTTTTACGGAGCATACTCCACTGCGTGAGGTGGCAAACAAGATCAACGAAGCAGACTTGGCCCGCTTTCTGATTGATTTTTATCGCAGCGCCCGTCCGGAATCCACTGTTGCTGTTCTCGGACTCAACCCTCATGCTGGAGATGATGGTGTACTAGGAAACGAAGAACGGATAATCGAAAGAGCCATCATCAAGGCCAACGCAAGCGTTGACTGGTACAACAAAGAGACAGTCCCTTATGAAGTAAAATGCCTGGTACCTGATGTAGCCTTTACGCCCCAGATCCGTTCACGCTACACTCACTACGTCGCTATGTACCACGATCAAGGCCTGGCTCCCCTCAAAGCACTCCATTTTGACGAGGGGATCAATGTTTCGCTCAATCTCCCGATCTTGCGCACCTCCGTCGACCATGGCACAGCATTTGATGTCGCCTATCAAGGGAAAAAGTTAAATGGATTGAGTTACATCAATGCCATAAAATACATTGTTGCCTGAGGGTGGACGATTGACCACCCTCTTGTCTCAGAACAACCCAGTCTGTTCTTCTTCGATCTCACATGCATCATTCATCTGCTCGCTCAACTCTCGAGCGCATCCCTCGCAAAGGTAGCGGTACTCCTGCATATCATAATAGACCGCTTCTCCCTCATGCAAATCGGTGTAACACATTGCGCAGACATTGGTCACGCGTAGGAGAATTTTATTGGTAGCTGTCTGGGCGATAAAACACTGATCGTTAATGGTCACGTCTCAACTCCTGGATCATTTTACTCGCTTCATCCATCTCTGGGTCGATTGCCAGAGCTTTAGCATAATACTCCAGTGCTTCGTCATGACGTCCCAAATCATAGAGGGTATTGGCATAATTATAGCAATGCGGCGCATAATCAGCATCCAACTCGATTGCCCGCTGATGATGCACAATGGCAGCATCTTCTTCTCCAAGCTTATGCAGGGCATTGGCGAGGGAAGCTTCTGCCAGGTCATCTTCGGGATGAGTTGCCAAGATCGATTCATAAACGGTCTTGGCTTCCCCATAATCATGCATATGCATCAATGACGTTGCCAAGCGTCGCAAAACATCGGCATGATGTTCGTCAAGTATCTGCGCACTTTGCATTGCTTTCTTGACTTCGAGCCAATCCCCCTGCTCCGCCGCAACATCCGCCATCGCAATCAGCTCATCAATCCGAGATCTTGGAGCGGCTGGCCGAGAAAATGTCCGCTCTGGCTGCATCAGACCACCGATCTGCTCCTTGGAGATATTTGCATCAAAATCCACGCCTCGCTTGGGATAATTACTGCTAAAGAGCTGCTTGAAAAAAAGATAAAAAATCGTACCGGCTGCGACCAGCAGTATAAGTTGGAATAGTGTCATGAAGGTTGTCCTTTTCTGTATGATGCAATGATATGATAAATTGACTTTGACAGTGATATAATACCGCATCCCATCACACCAAAGGAACACCATGACCCTAAAAGAACAAATCAAAGCCGACATCAAAGACGCCATGCGAGCCAAAGACACAGCGCGACGCGACACCCTGCGCAATCTCAGTGCCGCCATCAAGCAGATCGAGGTCGATGAGCGACGCGAACTCAACGATCAAGACGTGGAGACAATCTTGATGAAATATGCCAAACAGCGCGAAGATGCCAAAGCACAATTTTCCGAGGGAGGCCGTGATGATCTTGTCGCCAAAGAAGAAGCAGAACTTGTTCTGGTGCGTACGTACCTCCCCGAGCCACTCAGCGAGCAAGAGCTAACCGATATACTCCAGGGAATCATTGCAGACACAGGAGCTGTCACTATGAAGGATATGGGCAAAGTAATGGGCGCAGCCAAGGCCGCTGTAGGCAGTCGTGCCGATGGTGGACGAATCAATGCTATTGTGAAATCTCTGCTGGGCTAATCTGCACAAGAAATATTTATGTTTTTTAGTAACACTGTTTTGATGATTATGGCAGTATCATTGACTTATAAGTTTTTCAAAAGTTGCAAACTGATACTATGTGAGCGCAAGAGATTGTCCAGTACTATGTCAATTCTCTAAAACATCCTAAGGAGCACGAATGAAAAAAGTATTAAGTATCGCAGCAGCAGCTGCATTGATGAGCGGTGTCGCTATGGCCAAAGAAGTCAAGATAGGAGTTGTCCTGCCTTTGACTGGACCGATTGCGGCATTTGGTCAAACATCCAAAGGTGGTCTGGACATTGCCTATGCTCAGAACAATAAGCTCAAAAACGGCGATACCGTCAAATTGATCGTTCTTGATGACCGAGGCGACAAAGTAGAGGCTGCTACAGCCGTCAAGCGTCTTCTTGACAAAGACGGCGTGACTGTAATTCTCGGTGAAGTTGCATCAAGCAACTCCATGGCCATGGGTCCTGTAGCAGAAAAAGCTAAAACACCTATGATCACACATGCCTCCACCAACCCTCGCGTCACCAAGGGCAAAAAGTACGTCACGCGCGCCTGCTTCATCGATCCTTTCCAGGGCGCTGTTATGGCCAAGTATGCTCTTGATAACAACATGAAAAATGCTGTTGTGGTCACCGATGCCAAGCAAGACTACTCTGTCGGTCTCTCCAAGGCATTCAAAAAGGCCTACGAAGCTGCAGGTGGAAAAATCGCCAAAACAGTCCTGATCAACTCAGGCGACAAAGATTTCAATGCGCAAGTGGCTACAATCAAAGCATCCAATCCTTCGATCATCGCCTTCACTGGATACTATCCTGAAGCTGCTCTAATGGTCAAGCAAGCACGCGCTATGGGTGTCAACGCTCCCTTTATCGGTGCAGACGGCGTTGGATTCCCTGAGCTTGTCAAAATCGGTGGAAAAGACGCCGAAGGTTTCATGTACACCGATCACTTCAACGAAGCAGCGGCCAGTTCTCCCGAAGCCAAAGCCTATGTCGATGCGTTCCACAAGAAGTACAACAAGCCTGCTGACTCCATGGGTGCCCTTGCTGCCGATGGTTACGGTATGATCCTTGCTGCAATGAACGCTTGTATTGATGCGGGCAAAGCCAGCGATGACAAAGAGTGCATCAACACCAACCTTCGTGGCACCAAAGGCTACAAAGGAATCACAGGCGTCATCAACATCAACGCCAACGGTGATGCAGTCAAGTCTGCTGTTGTTAACGTGGTCAAAGATGGTAAATTCGCTTACAAAACAACTGTCAATCCATAATCCAGACTGACACTTGCTTCCTGCCTTGAGGCTTCAGCCTCAAGGCTTCTTCTTTTTCTCATATCTGCAACAATTTCACACTTCTTTGCCATCTACCTTATTACTCTAACCTACTAACGGCTATAATTACGCCATTATTTATCCAAAAAGGGACACAATGGACTTTACTACCTTTTTGCAACAGTTAATTAACGGTTTCAGTCTGGGAAGCATGTATGCGCTGATCGCAATCGGCTATACGATGGTTTACGGAGTGTTGCGACTGATCAACTTTGCGCACGGGGACATTATGATGGTGGGCGCGTTTCTCGTCTACTTGGCGCACGAAGCAGGATTGGGGTTTCCTGCAGCTGTTGCAGTGGGGATCATCGGCTCAGTACTTGTGGGGGTCTTGACAGACAAAATCGCCTACAAACCACTCCGCGATGCGCCAAAAATTTCTCTGCTTATCACGGCGATAGGGATCAGCTTCTTTCTCGAGAACCTCTTCAATGTTCTCTTTGGTGGTGTCCCCAAAGCCTTTCCGGCTCCAGAGTACCTCACCAAAGTTTTCCATATTGACAAATTGTATCTCCCTACGACTGCGATTGTCATTCCGATTGTGACACTGGTTATTCTTGCCGGCGTATTGTGGGTATTGTACAAAACCAAGTATGGCATGGCGATCCGCGCATTGGCCTTTGACATCCCCACGGTCAAACTTATGGGGATCAACGCAGATGGAATCATTTCTCTTGTCTTTGCATTGGGCTCTGCTTTGGCAGCCGTTGGCGGCATTTTCTATGCCATCAGCTATCCGTCGATTGATCCGCTTATGGGGATCATCGTCGGTCTCAAAGCTTTTGCTGCAGCAGTACTAGGCGGAATCGGTAGTGTGACAGGAGCCGTACTGGGAGGATTCATCCTCGGCTTCACCGAAATCCTCGTCGTGGCTGGTTTTCCAGAGTTGGGTGGATACAAAGATGCCTTTGCGTTCTTTTTCCTAATCCTCGTTTTACTCTTCCGTCCCACAGGTATCATGGGCGAAGATCTTGATCGTAGTCGGTTTTAGGAGCGTATGATGCAAAAATTTATTACCAATTCTCTTCTCTTTGCCCTTGCAATCTATTTGATCTTCTGGGCCAACACCAACCTTGACAACTACACCCTCAGTATTCTCAATAACATTGGCATCTTTGCGATTTTGGCACTGAGTTACAACCTGATCAACGGTGTCGCGGGGCAATTTTCGCTTGAGCCCAATGGCTTTGTTGCCATCGGCGCCTACATGGCAGCACTGTATACCATCCCTGCCGAGACCAAGGTTGATATGTTTGCTCTCGTCGATCCCGCACCGGTCATTCTGCAGATGCATAGCAGCTTCCTGCCAGCACTTTTGATTGCTGGTGTGACCGCCTCGATCATCGCCCTGCTTCTTTCCATGCCTGTTTTCCGCGTACGGGGGGATTATCTTGCGATTGTAACCTTGGGCTTTGGTTTTATTATCCGGATTTTTGCGATGAACAAACCGGCGTACACCAACGGCGCCATGGGTCTCAATGATATTCCGGATAATGCCAATTTTCTCTGGATCGGGATCATTGCCATGATCACCTTTGTGATCATGCTGCACATTATCTATTCCAAATACGGTCGTGCCATGAAGGCCGTACGTGACGATGAAGATGCCGCCATCGCCATGGGGATCAACACCTTTTGGATCAAAACCTTTGCCTTTATGACCAGCGCATTTTTTGAAGGAGTTGGTGGTGGCCTACTGGCGTCATTTTTGACCACCATTTCACCTGATCAGTTCACTTTCTTGCTCACTTTTCAATTGCTGATCATTATCGTCCTTGGTGGACTGGGTAGCATGAGTGGTACGTTGATGGCCACCATCCTTGTCATGGGCGGGATGGAGTGGTTACGCTTCCTTGATGATGATATGGACATCTTTGGCTACCACACCGGAGCCCATCCTGGGATGCGCATGGTTGTATTTGCCATTCTGTTGATTATCATGATGCTCTTTGCTCGCCGAGGACTCTTTGGGGACAAAGAGATTGGCGATACGGTACGAAAGCGCCTCCAGCGCTATAAAAAACAACCCACAGGAGGTGACGCATGAGCCAGCCAATCCTCGAGATCAGGGAAGTCACAATGCGCTTCGGCGGAGTGACAGCCATCGACAAGCTCTCTTTCTCTGTTCAAAAAGGAGAGATTTATGGTCTGATAGGCCCCAATGGTGCCGGAAAAACCACGATCTTCAACAACATCACGGGAAATTATATTCCCACCGAAGGGAAGATCATCTTTGATGGTCAAGAGATCACGGGCACCAAGCCCAACAAGGTAGTCGATATCGGTATTGCCAGAACCTTTCAAAACATCCGTCTCTTCAAGAGCATGTCGGTGCTGGAAAATGTCCTGATCGGCTACCACAACCGAATGCACTACAGTTATTTTGAGGCGATATTGCGTATGCCGCGATTCTGGAGTCACGAAAGGCGAATCAAAGCTCAGGCCATGGAGCTTCTCGAGGCATTTGGTATTGCAGATTTAGCCGACAACGAAGCCACTGCTCTTAGCTACGGCAATCAGCGAAAAGTTGAGATCGCCCGTGCGGTGGCCACGGATCCCAAGCTACTCTTGCTGGATGAACCTGCCGCAGGGATGAACCCCAGCGAAACAGAAGACCTTAGTCATATTATCCATAAAATCAAAAAAGATTTTGGCCTCACGATTCTCCTGATCGAACACGACATGAAATTTGTCAACAACATGTGCGATCTGGTCACCGTGCTGGACTACGGGGAAAACATCTTTGTCGGGAAACCAGCCGACGCCATCCAGGATCCCAAAGTTATTACCGCCTATCTCGGGGAGTTTAAACATGCTTAATATTCAAAATCTCGAAGTGTATTATGGTGTAATCGCTGCCGTGCGCGGCATCGACATTCGAATTGATAAAGGGTCGATTGTCACGCTTATTGGTGCGAACGGTGCAGGCAAGACCTCGACCTTGGGTGCCATTGTCAATGCCATCAAGAAAAAGGGTGACGTTTATTTCGGTGATAAAAATCTCTCCAAAACCAAAACGCACCTCATTGTCCAAGACGGCATCTCTCTTGTCCCAGAAGGTCGCCATGTATTTATCAATCTTACAATCGATGAGAACCTTAGAATGGGTGCCTTCAATAATGACAAAAACTTTGAGCGTCTAAGGGATGAGATGTATGAGATGTTTCCTCGACTTGATGGCAAGCGTCAACAAATGGCCGGGACCCTCAGTGGCGGAGAGCAGCAAATGCTCGCGATAGCCCGCGCCCTGATGAGCGAACCCAAACTTCTCATGCTCGATGAGCCCAGTCTGGGTCTCGCGCCCAAGATTGTCGGTGAACTCTTCGAGATCATTACGGAGCTCAAAGAGAAAAAAGGGATTACGATCCTCTTGGTTGAGCAAAATGCCTTTGCTGCCTTGGGGATTGCCGACTACGGCTATGTACTCGAAAACGGATCAATCACACTCGAAGGACCAGGTAGCGAACTCCTCGGCAATGATGATGTCCGCAAAAAATATCTCGGCGGATAACACATGAGCCGTTCTCGACTGATCGGCCACCTCTTTGCTTTTGTTACGATCGCCATTTGGAGTGCTGCTTTTGTCGGCAACAAAGTGCTACTAGCCTACCTGTCTCCCATTGAGATCATGATCTTCCGTTTTGTTCTCGCTTATATTGCACTGTGGATGATCTATCCACGTTGGAATCCACCTCATTCATGGCGCGACGAGGGGATGTTCTTGTTGCTCGGGACGCTGGGCATCTTTGTCTATTTTCTCTTTGAAAATTTTGCTCTACGCTACACTCAGGCAACCAACGTCGGCCTCTACATGGGTGCCATACCACTTTTTACTGCCATTGCCGCACATTTTATCATCGATGACGAATACTTCAGCCGCAAGCTCCTTGCCGGCTTTGTGTTGGCTATGATTGGGATGGGGATGATTCTCTTTGAAGGTCGACACTTTACTTTGCGCCTACACGGTGACCTGCTTGCTTTGGGTGGCGCACTAACTTTTGCTCTCTATTCTGCTCTTCTCAAACGTGCCCCTGATGACTATCACTACATAGAAATCACCCGTAAGAGTTTTTTTTATGGCTTGCTTCTGATGATCATCTATCACGTTTGGGATGGCAGTCCGCTCCATGTCGCCCCCCTGCATCAACCCATCGTCTGGAGCAACATCCTTGCCTTGGGCATTCTCTCTTCTGGCCTAGCCTTCCTTCTTTATCAGCAAGCAATTGATCGGATCGGATCCATCGCAGTCAGCAACTACATCTATCTCGTCCCTCTCCTTACTGCGCTCACCGGCATCATCGTCCTCCACGAACACCTAACCCCAACTATGATCGCCGGTGGCGGATTGATCTTGCTGGGACTGTATGTAGCGCAACGACGCTGATCATCAAGCCTACCTTTAACCTAAAACCTTCCCACTACTTTAGGTTCAAAGCACGCTAGAAGATGCAGACCGATCGCTCCCCAAATCAAGGAGCGATTGCTGCAGAGTTATTTCAGAACTTTATTATGATACACGTCCTCTACCATGCTCTTCCATTCAGGATCCAGACTGTAGTCACTTCCATCATCGGCGTGTGTAGCAGGATCATTGAGCCAGTCAAGCGGGATGCGTCCACCTTTTCTGTCCGATGAGGAGGCAGAATAAAAAGTGACGTACTTGTCGCTCTTGTCCAGTGCACGCTCCAGTGTAGTCTTCATCTCATTCAGACTCACTTTGTCGGTGGTATCAAATTCAGGATAATTATCACTGGCCAAGGGCTCATTGGAGACCATGAAATTCACATATACCTCTTTTGCCCATGTCGCACGCTCCTCTTGTGGCACTACCCAGTTTTTGGAAGTATTCACGTCATCATTGGTGGCATCTGAAGCAATGGTATGCTTGCGCCATCCATACGCATCGTCAAAATGTGCTTGCGTACGCAATCTGTAGTCCTCGCCCATATCATGCAGAGTGGCTTGAGGCGAAAGCCCCTTCTTTAGTCCGACGAAAATGGCACCTGTCATCTCGTGTTGACGTTCCAGGCCAACATTAACCACCACTGGGTGGCCGTTGATGCCATGATTTGCTTTGATATGCCCTTCTACAGGAGAATGATAATAGAGGACGTCTATGGCATTGTATTCGCTCACCATTGCTTCCATGATCTGCTTGTGACGTTCGGTTATTTTGGCTACATGCTCTTGGAAAGTATGATTTGGGTTTTTGTATGCATGCTCATCATACCATGCATTACCATGTTTGTAGTTATTCATCTTATGACTTTCTACATCATAAGGCTCATCATCATACACAATACCTCTAAAGCCTAGATCTTTAGCTACTTTTGCCAATGTTTTAAAGTTTGCTATCACATTATTCCATACAGCA
>CAZCAZ010000009.1:0-24807 GCA_964496735.1 uncultured Nitratifractor sp.
GCCAGATTGAGACTGCGCGGGATAGGCGTGGCCGACATACTCAATACATGGATATCGATCGCCATTTCCTTGAGGGCTTCTTTTTGCTTGACTCCAAACTTGTGTTCTTCGTCGATCACAACAAAAGCAAGATTTTTAAATTTGGCTCCCAGCAGCGCGTGCGTACCAACCACCACATCAATCGTCCCCTCAGACAAGCCGGCCAGCAAGGCGCGTTTCTCTTTGGCCGTAGTAAAACGATCAAGCTTGCCCACCGTGATTCCAAAATCATACAAACGCTCTTTTAGGCTTTTGTAATGCTGAGAACTTAGCAAGGTCGTTGGCGCTATTATCATTGCCTGGTAACCATTTTTAACAGCAACAAAAATTCCATTCATGGCCACTTCAGTCTTGCCAAAACCCACATCAGCACTCAACAACCGATCCATCATGCGACCCGACTGCATCTCGGAGAGCATCGTCGCAATCGCCTCAAGCTGATCTTCGGTATGCTCAAATCCCGCCGTAATCAAGAACTCTTGGTGCTCCACTTCAACTTTCTGCCAAAGCTCTCTCTCATGTTTGCTCCCTGCTCCCTGCTCCCTGCTCCCTAGCCTTATCCCTTGTTTGAGATGGCGCTGCGCCGAGAGATTGATGATCTGCGACGCAATAGCAAAGAGTTTGTCCCGCACTTTGGCCTTGAGGCGTTTGAAGCTGGCTTTCCCCATCCGATCGAGCACAGGCAGTACGCCCCCCTCGGCAATATACCGATCGATTGTATCGAGCGAGCTCACCGGAATCAGCAAGGTGTCATCCCCTTGATAGGCAATGACGACAAAGTCCCGTGTCGCGCCCAACACTTCACGCTTTTCGATTCCACGAAAAATCCCCACACCATGATCCTCGTGCACCACATAGTCTCCCTGACTAAGCTCATCGAGTACCATGGAGGCTTTTTTGACTTTTTTACGCTTGAGAGGCTTGTTGAGCGAGAGAATAAGGCGATCGGGACTCATCAGGTTAACGATCCCTTCCTGATAAGCAAATGTCAACGTGTGTTCGCCGAGTGCCAGAGTCGACCCTCGAACAATACTCTCACTACGCGCCACCACAGTTACTGCTTTATCCGGGTGAGCCTCCATCAGCTTCACTGGATCCGCTACCTCTAGATCACGCCAAATCTTGGCCTGGGGAACAACAGGCAACAGAAAATCTTTACGTGGAACCCATGGAGTCTGTAGGGCATAAATCTCTTCCAGTTCCCGATCAAGATTGTCGACAAGCACCGCCTCAAATGCTCGCAGGGCATTTACCCCAAGCTCCTCAAGATACCACAGACCAAATGCATCGATGTCCTTGACAAAGCTCTCATAAGGACTCTGTTCGCATCGTCTTTTCAAGGAGTTATACTGTTCAGCATTGAGCGCCAGGAAAGCGGGGGTATACTCCAACTCATCCAACTCATCCCCTTGACGTTTTTGTGTAGCAGGGTCAAAACGATGGATTGATTCCACTTCATCATCAAAGAGAGAGAGTCGATACGGATACGCTGCGCCGGTAGGAAATATGTCAATGATATCCCCACGCAGCGAGACTTCTCCTTCTTGTGCTACAATATCACCAAAGTGGTATCCCCAGTGATACAGGCGATCCTGAAACACATCCCGTGTGATCGTGTCGCCAAATCTTATATGCGCATGGCCAAAATATGTTGCTTTGGGAAAAGGGATCAACATCGTGCGCACAGGAGCAATAAGGACTTTTGCACTCCCCGAACCATGATACTGACCCAAAACTCCGAGAAATGTCCGCACCTCTTCACCGTAAGTCCGCAGGTCCTCCCCTAGACTTACTCGCATATCAGGCAAAACAAAAGGCTCTACTCCATGCAGGCGGGTTACTGCTGCAATCTCCTCAGCTTCTTTGTCGTTGCGACAAAGGATTAGTTCAGGACGCTTTTCTTGTTCGTAGTATTCATAGAGATTGGCTTGTGAGATCACCCTGTTCCTTTTGAGCTATTCATATTATAGACCTTTTATTTTTTGCTACAGACGGTACACGATCGTCTTGGAGTTGAATAAGAAATCTCTCCACGACATAAAACGACCCAAAGACCAAATATTGCTCATCAGCTGACAGGGAGCCGTCAAAATATCGCCACGGCAACCCTGTCGCCAGCACGGCTGTCTCGATCGCCTTTATGGTAGCAGCTCGTTGAGATTCGATGTTGATGATTTCAATTCTTTTGAGTTTAGGACTGAGTGTCCTGAGGACTTCCGTGTAATCTTTGTCATCAAGTGAATTATAGATCAGTACCGTATCGACCTTCATGGCTCCTACAATGGCACGAGCAGCCAGCGGATTGTGCCCAACATCAATACGAATATTATCTTCCAGGGGGTAGAATCGACCAAAAAGTTCTAATGACTTCAACGCCTCCGGCCGGTAAGGAATATTCAATATCTCAAGAGCTTTCATCGCCACCGCAGCATTTTGAGTCAGAAAAACAGGCCAGGCTTTATTGAGAACATGATGCATGGTGGATGGTGCATGGTAGATAGTTGCTTTTTTGTCCTGAGCTATTGTGTCGACAACACGATAAACCTCTTCATAAGGCTGGGGCGCCAACAAAACCTTGCCCTCTGGCTGAATGCTACGCAGCTTGCTTGCGGCAATATCTTCAATCCCTTCTCCAAGAAAAGCCTGGTGATCAATCCCAATAGGAGTGATAACGCTGAGATTTTTTCCACAGACATTTGTGGCATCAAACTCTCCACCCAGACCCGCCTCAAGTATCATCAAATCGCAGGATTCAAATACGACAAATGCCAGAAGTGTCGTGTACTCAAAATAGCTAAGTGCATCACTCATCTCTTGGCCCAGGATCGGATAGAGCCGCGCATGTGCTGCCTCAAGTGTCGCATCGGATGCATCCATACCATCAAGCCAAATTCGCTCATTGAAGTGCAAAATATGCGGAGAGGTATAATGCCCCACCGAGCCGTGCGCCCCTTGGTATGCCAAGTGAGCCATCATTCGCCCAGTGGAGCCTTTGCCATTGGTGCCCACTACATGTATTGTGAGTCTTGGAAGTTCAATATAGGATTTCAGGGTTGCATAGGCGTTGTGTATCCGCTTATGATCAATCGTTTTATAATAAAGAGGTTTGGATTCGAGAAAATCGAAAAGTAGGGGTGTTGTCATTGGTGCGTTCCCGGATTTTGGTGGGCTGTTGCCCACCCTGCGCAGTTCAGTGCTTCTTTGTTTGTCATTTAGTTTGGCTTGACAACCAAGTTCACCAATTTTCCGGGTACGACAATCTCCTTGATGATCGTCATCCCCTCGAGCCATTTGGAGCCTGCCTCTTTTGCTTCGGCAAGAATACTTGCTTTGTCTGCATCAGACGAGACACTGATTTCGGTACGACGTTTTCCGTTGATGGTCACGGCCAGTGTGACCGTATCCTGCACAAAGACTTCTTCAAGGACCGGTATCGAGCCAGCCAGATTGGCACGATCAAAAAGTCGATCACTCAACTCGCTCGTCATGTGAGGAATGATCGGCTCAAGCAAGTGAAGAACAATGTATATCCCCTCACTCCATACCGCACTGTTGTCTTGCTTATCCAGCGCATTCAATGCTTCCATGCATGCGGCAATCAAAGTATTGAATGCAAAGGTTTTCTCATACACATCTGTCGATCGCTGGAGTGCTTCGTAGACTTTGGCTCGGGCGTATTTGCTCTCGTCACTCAGCGCACCATGATCGATGGATGGCAAGGTTGTCTCGGACACCTTCTCTGCACGATCATAAAGTTTCTTAATGAAACGAAATGCCCCCTCGACACCACTCTCATTCCACTCCAACTCTTTTTGTGGCGGGGCAGCAAAAAGCGTAAAGAGCCGTGCGGTATCGGCACCGTATTGTTGCATCAGCGCATCGGGATCGATGGTGTTGCCCTTGGATTTGGACATTTTGGTGCCATCCATCAGCACCATCCCCTGCGTCAAGAGTCGCTCAAAAGGCTCATCGGTATTGTGATAGCCCATATCTCTCAAGACTTTGGTAAAAAAGCGTGCATACAGAAGATGGAGTATCGCATGCTCAATTCCACCAATATACTGATCAACGGCCATCCAGTACTTCGCATCATTCCGGTCAATACCTGCTGTTTCCCATTTGGCTGGATCGGTGGTGTAGCGAAATTGATACCAACTCGATTGGACAAAGGTGTCAAACGTGTCGGTTTCTCGGGTCGCTTCACCACCACAACTTGGGCAAGCACAGTGTTTCCATGTCGGATGCGTCTCCAATGGATTTCCCTCACCGGTGATCTCAATGTCGTCTGGAAGCGCCACGGGGAGATTCTCTTTTTTCTCGGGCACCAATCCACAAGCAGGGCAATGAACAAAGGGGATCGGTGCGCCCCAGTATCGCTGACGACTAACCCCCCAGTTGCGCAATTTAAAATTGGTCGTTCCTTTGCCAAATTTCTTTGCCTCCATGTGCTGAATGATTGCAGCACGAGCATCAGCACTTTTCATGCCGCTAAACTCAGCAGAATCAACCAAGATTCCATCCCCGGTAAACGGAAGCACCTCTCCGCCCTGAATGGAGCGAACGATAGGCAAACCGTACTGTGTAGCAAAATCAAAATCTCTCTCGTCATGTGCCGGTACCGCCATCACCGCACCTCCGCCAT
This sequence comes from uncultured Nitratifractor sp., assembly GCA_964496735.1. Classification (GTDB taxonomy): domain Bacteria; phylum Campylobacterota; class Campylobacteria; order Campylobacterales; family Sulfurovaceae; genus S017-3. The sequence goes on from CAZCAZ010000009.1 coordinate 4,682, forward strand.
AGCTAGCCAAAACAAAGTTGGCTGTCCAGACCGGTATCCGCGATCCTGTAAGCGGATGAATCACTTCGATCCCAAGTGGATACCCCTCTTTGTCTGCTTGCGCTCGGTCACGCTCGCTCATGTTGGCCATTGCAGTAATCTGAGTAGCCACTTGATCCTCGAGCAAACCATGCTGGATCAAATAACTCACAATAGGATGCTCTGGAGCCAGAGCACTGTAGGTTACGCCGTAGATCGTATCAGGGCGCGTGGTAAACACTTCATATTTTTCAAAATGTCTGCCCAGTATTGTTCTGCTGCTATCAGAAAGGACGAAATCAAACGCCAGTCCCCGTGATTTTCCGATCCAGTTGCGTTGCATCGTGAGGACTTGCGATGGCCATTTGCCTTCGAGTGTATCCAGATCATCGAGTAGCTCGTCTGCATAGCGAATAATATCGAGGTAGTATCCGGGCATCTCTTTCTGTTGTACTTCATTATCGCATCGCCAGCAGCATCCTTCTTCGACTTGTTCGTTGGCGAGGACAGTGTGGCAGCTTTCGCACCAGTTGACCGTGGTGCTCTCTCGATAAAGCAATCCTTTTTCGTGCATCTCGATGACAAACTGCTGTTCCCAGCGTGTGTAAAGTGTATCGCTTGTGGCAAACTCCCGATCGCGGGAAAAGGATAAGCCCAAAGCCGCAAGTTCCTGGCGCATATAATCGATATTCTCGTACGTCCATTTACGCGGATGGAGCTTGTGTTTGATGGCTGCATTTTCTGCCGGCATGCCAAAACTATCCCAGCCAATAGGATGAAGGACATTGTAGCCCTGCTTGCGATAATAACGCGCCAAAGCATCGCCGATAGCGTAGTTGCGCACATGTCCCATATGGATGCGTCCACTAGGATACGGAAACATGCTTAGGATGTATTTTTTAGGCATAGAATGATCTGATGAGGGCTCAAAGGCTCGCTCATCATCCCAGACTTGCTGCCATTTGGACTCAATCTCTTGGGGGGAATAACTCATAGTATCTCACTTTTAATTAATGGGCAAGATTATATCCAAGATTCGGTTTCGGTCGGTTTATCCGAGCATCACGCCCAATTGCGCACGCCATTCACTCATTGCAAAGGCTGCCTGCGCCTCAAGTCGACCATTGGTCTCTTGTTGGACAGATGAGGAGAGGCTCTGGTGGATGTTTGTGGGCTCGCAAGTCTCTTGATCTGGATGCAATGCTTGGCACACAGCATCCGTCAAGGACTGTTTTGCCGTGACATGGACAACAATCTTGTTATTTGAAGGTATCGCAGGCACGTAGATCTCCCTTGACAAATCCTTGTCGAAACCAAGCAACACGCTGCTTGGAGCTTCCATGAGTAAATCCATCAGGGCGTACCCTTCCTGTGGCTTCTTTTTGCAAAGTATCATCCCCAATCTTGCTGGCAGCATTCAGTGCCTCGTCGAGGTCACCTGGCTCAAGCATATGAAAACGTTTTTGTGCGTAGTGCGCCCAGACACCTGCATAGCAGTCAGCCTGAAGCTCTACACGCACTTGCAGATGGTTGGCTTGCGTTTCGCTACGCAACCGATGCTTCATCTTCTGCACCTGATCAAGGGTACCTTGCAAGTCCTGAATGTGGTGACCGATCTCATGCGCCAGCACATAAGCCTGTGCAAAGTCACCTGGAGCATTATGCCGACGAGCCAATTCGTCAAAGAAACCCAAGTCCAGATAGATCTTCTTGTCAGCAGGACAATAAAAAGGCCCCATCTGGGCGCTAGCGTGGCCGCATCCACTTCGTGTGCTGCCACGGTAGAGCACCATCACCGGCTTCGTGTATCGGACATGGTACTGAGGGAGAACCTGCGACCAGACGTCCTCAGTATCAGCCAGGACGGTCTTGATAAAAGCAGCTTTTCTGTCGTCCTGAGCTTGATTGATGTGCGACGAGGTGCCGCCACCGCCCATCCCAAGCAGACTCAAGGGATTGAATCCGCCGAAATAAGCCAAAGCGCCAACCGCCACAATCACCATACCAAATTTGCTACGCAGAAGAGGCTTGACCAGTGGCCACAGCATCAGCATCGTTCCCATAGATGGCAGCCCTCGCCCACTGCTACTGCCTTGTGCTCGTCGATCTTCGACATGATCACTTTCTCGTCTGTCTTCCCATCGCATGCAGATCCTTTTGTTGACTTTGTCTCTTTTGGATTATACCGATTAAAAGTAAAATTTGACTACAATGTCCTTATTTCAAAAGACACAAAGGAGCCTTTTTGTCGTTAGCCCTTGCTCGAAAATACCGTCCATCTAGTTTTGATGATTTGGTCGGTCAGGACGCCGTATCGCAAACCCTGTCATTGGCGCTAGATGGCGGGCGCCTCTCGCATGCCTATCTCTTCTCGGGTCTTCGGGGCAGCGGCAAGACATCGACAGCTCGAATCTTTGCCAAGGCTCTCCTGTGCGAAAGCGGACCCACTTCTAAACCCTGCAACGTATGCGATCACTGCACCATGGCCAATGAAAACCGTCACATGGATATCATCGAAATGGATGCGGCTTCCAATCGAGGGATTGATGACATCAAAGAGCTCATTGAGCATACCAAATACAAGCCCAGCACTGGCCGGTTCAAAATCTTTGTCATCGATGAAGTCCATATGCTCACGACCCAAGCTTTTAATGCACTACTGAAAACTCTCGAGGAGCCGCCTGATTTTGTTAAGTTTATCTTAGCTACCACCGACCCGCTCAAACTCCCAGCCACCATTCTCAGTCGCACTCAGCATTTTCGATTCAAAAAAATTCCGCAAAAGCTGGTTTTGAATCATTTGCAACATATTCTTGATCTCGAAAATGTGAAGTACGACAACGACGCCCTAGATATCATTGCTCGAAGCGGAGCGGGGAGCTTGCGCGACTCACTTACACTCATGGACCAAGCGATCGTCTATTCTAAAAATCATGTCGACATCACCACCGTGACCAAGATGCTGGGCATCATTGAACCTTCACTTCTCGATGCACTGCTTGATGATATTTATGCCAAAGACGAAGCAGGTATTTTGGGTTTTGTTCGACAGGCAAGTGATTTTGAGGCAGAGATGATCATGGATGAAATGACTTTGCATATCAAAGCACTTCTGTTTGCGTCTGACCCTCGCTTCACCCCCATGATAATCGATCGTTTTTTTCGTATCCTGGCAGACGCGAAAACACTGCTCTCTTTGGGAAGCGACGGGGAGTTTGTCCTCACTTTGACACTCTTTAAAATGATGGAGGCACTCCAGGTTCGCGACATCGACACCATGATCCATACCCTCCAAAAAGAACTATCCAACGTCCACACCACCGAAACAGCTGTCGAGCACGTAAGCTCCCCTGCCCCAAAAACAACACCACGTCCTATAGCGGAACCCAAACAAGAAGAAGAGCCAAACTCCAACCAGCCCAACCAGCCCAACTCTCCCTCTGAGCCTTCAGAGGCTCAGATTGCTCCACACGAGCCTGCATCCGCTTCGCTGCCGTTCAAGAGTCTTATTCAAAAAATATACGATCGAGACTATGACCTTGGTCTGGCTTTTGAACAAAATATTACACTTGAGCACTTCGAAAACGGCACATTGACCTGGCTGTCTTCTGCTGAAGGGGATGATAAAAAAACACTTATTAATGGCTGGAATATTATCAAAATGTTTGTACAGGAGATTTTTGGCCTCTCGACAAAAATTGTCAATATTCCGTCCCCTAAACCGAAAAAAAAAATTGATATAGCCGAGCCTTCAGATGACTTCGAGCCAAGCATAGAGCCCCTGTCAACCGAAAACCCATCCTCATGTGTTGCACCTCCGGCAGGCGATACGGAAGCAGCCAAGGAAAAGGATCCCTCCTTGGTTTTAAAAGAGCCCATGATCAAAGAGATGATTGATCTTTTTGATCCAAAAAAAGTACGAATTATCCGAAAAAGTTGAGCGCTAAGCCCAAAGAGATCTATTTGCCAGCAAAAGGGAGCACGGCACTGGCCCACGTCAGGCCACCGCCAAAGGTATCAAAGAGCATCAGTTCGCCGCGCTTGAGCCCGCCAGCCTCATAGAGATCATTGATTGCCATCGGAATCGATGCAGCTGAAGTATTGCCGTACTTGTGAATAGTCAAGACAACTTGATCCTCTCGCATACCCAGAGCATCGCCTACGGCCTTAATGATGCGGTAATTGGCCTGATGGGGGATAAAGTGTGGAATGTCTGCTGCATTGATATCGTTCTTTTTCAAGATCTCCTTGACATCCTTGGTCAAGGTCTTGACGGCCAGCTTGAATGTCTCGTTGCCCTTCATCTGCACATATTGCAAGCCTGCGTCCAAGCTGGCCTGATTCATCGGGTTCACCGAGCCGGGTGCTGGTGTAATGAGCATATCAGTATAGGCTCCATCAGCACTAGCATGGATATCAATGATCGCCTCATCTGGATCCTCCGTAGCAGAAATGACTGCTGCACCGGCTCCGTCGCCAAAGAGAATGCATGTGCCGCGATCCGTCCAGTCTACAATGGAACTAAACTTTTCCGCACCGATGATCAAAACATTTTTTTTCATTCCCGATTCGACAAAGGCTCTGGCAACCGAAAGTGCATAGACAAAACCGCTGCAAGCAGCAGAAATATCAAATGCCTGTACATTGCGGATGTTGAGCTTGTCAGAAATGACGGTGGCCGTAGAAGGCATATTGAAATAATCCGGTGTCACCGTAGCGCATACCACCAAGTCTATCTGATCATTGGTCAATCCAGCACGATCTATCGCTACTTGTGCCGCCTTGGCGCCCATATCACTGGTAACTTCACTTTCTGCTAAACGACGCTCTTTGATACCTGTTCGCTTAAAAATCCACTCATCACTGGTGTCAACCATTTTCTCAAGATCGTGATTGGTCAGGATTTTTTCGGGTACGTAGGCGCCGATCGAACGGAAAGCAGCATAAACAGACATGAAACCCCTTTTAGACTGGAAAGGTAAGAATAATTATTGAGGAGTATTGTATCACAAGGGGGCTTGAAAGCTCCCCCCGACGACGCTAGATTGGCTGATTGGCCGTCACGAGATCTTCGATCTTTTTATTGATGTCCGATTGTGCATAGTAAATTGCTTGAAAAATAGCGTTTTTGATTGCTTTGGAGTTACTGCTTCCATGAGAGATAATTGCGCACCCATTGATACCCAGAAGTGGGGCACCGCCATATTCTGCATAGTCAATCTCTTTTTTCAAATTGGCAAAAACCTTTCTCTTCATCAACAGTGCGCCAAGTTTGGCTGGGAGAGACTTGCGAATGTGCTGTCGCATCAACGAGAGGATAGCTTCCGCAACCCCTTCACTGGTCTTGAGCATCACGTTACCTGTAAAGCCATCGGTCACAACCACATCAACGGAGCCATTGAAAATATCCCGTCCCTCTATGTTGCCAACAAAATGATCCAAGTTCTTCAGGAGAGGAAAAGCTCCTTTGGTCAGCTCGTTACCTTTGCTCTCCTCTTCACCGTTGGCCAGGAGACCAATTTTTGGTGAGTCAATTCCAAGAACTTCTATAGCGTAGGCTTCACCCATCGCGCCAAACTCATAAAGGTTCTGAGCCTTACATTCGACGACAGCTCCTACATCAAGAACCAATGTTTTTTTGCCAATATCTGTCGGCATCAATGTAGCCAAAGCTGGCTTGGAGATATGAGGAAGTCGTCCGATGCGCAAGGTTGCCACTGTCATAGTGGCGCCACTATGGCCTGCAGACACAACACCATCAGCCTGACCATCCCGCACCAATTCTACTGCCTTGAAAATAGAAGAGTCTTTGCGCTTGAGAGCATCCGTTGCCTGATCGCTCATGCTGATGACATCATCGGCATCCACAATTTCAACTTTTTCTTCGTAATAAAGGGGGAGATAGGAGAGGATTTCATCACGTTTGCCTACAAGTATTGGGGTGAAACGTTTCTCTTCGAGGGCTTGTATGCACCCCTCAATGATTGGCTCAGGGCCGTGGTCGCCGCCCATCGCGTCAATCGCGATGCGCACGTTACGATCTGAATGACGCATCAGTCTTTATACTTGCCTGTGGTCATGTTCATGTGATGAGGCATTCTCCAGGTACCGTCTGCATCTTTGACGGGCTGAGGAAGGGTCAATTTGTAGTGCGTACGGCGCTTGGCCGCTCGTGTTTTGCTGGTTCGTCTCTTAGGTACTGCCATGGTATTTCCTTTCTGTTAAAATTCTATTTCAAGTGTTTTGTCACTCTCGGTGCATGTGGCACAAAAATGATAATCACTTGTCAAAGCGCTTGTCTCACTCTTTAGGATGTACATGAGATCGATCATGCCATCCAAAAACTCGATTATATCCAAATCTTCTTTATCTTGAACAATCTGATCACTGAGCTGAAGGGCTACCGGCTCATTCACATCTTGATCATATGACTCGCCACAGCGGTCACAATCCAACGCGATCGTACCCTTAAGGTTCGCATCAAGTACAACACGATGGTGTGTACTCTTGTGCAATAAGCCCTTGAATACGAGACCCTGATCTGCAAGCGAAAAAGGCTTGGGCGAGGTGCTTACTTTGCCAAAAGCTATCTTCACGTTTTAGCAAATCTCTCGCTGAGCAAAAAAGAAGTTGATCTCAATCGCTGCATTTTCAAGCGAGTCACTTCCATGAACAGCATTGGCATCAATGCTCTCAGCAAAGTCAGCACGGATTGTGCCAGCTTCAGCTTCTTTTGGGTTGGTTGCACCCATAAGTTCGCGGTTTTTTGCCATAGCACCTTCTCCCTCAAGTACGGTCACGACTACGGGGCCAGAGATCATAAAATCAACCAAGTCACCGAAAAAAGGGCGTTCGGCATGCACAGCATAAAAGGCTTCGGCATCGGCACGGCTCAATTGAATCTTTTTGGTTGCGGCAATGCGCAAACCGGCTTCTTCAAAGCGAGCAAGAATGGCACCAACGACATTTTTTGCAACGGCATCGGGTTTGATAATAGAGAGAGTTTGTTCCATAGGGATTTTCCTGAAGTGTATTTTTGCCCAAGGCAGCCAAAAGAGCATGCACCGAGACAAAGTCGGGCGGAATTTTATCCAAAGGTATGTTAAAAAGGTATTAAAGGAAGATGCAGCAGCAAGAGTGCTGCTGCGGTTAAGAAAGATTAGTCTTCAATAACGGCTGTGCCTTTTGCGGCACGATTTTCAGCTGCTGGCTGCCCCTCAACTACATCATCCCACTGAATACACTCTTCAGTAGGACATGCTTCGGCACAAGCAGGGACATCATGGTACCCTACGCACTCGACACACTTGTCAGCATAGACATAATAAATGTCCTCGCCAGTTGGGTTATCGTCCTCGTCTACAATTGCTTCGACGGGACACTCATCAATACACGCCGCACAACTGATACAAGTATCGGTAATAATTACAGCCATTTTTTCTCCTTTTAATTATGGTGACAACACTATATCACAAGGTTTTTTAACCTTACTTGAAACCTTTGTCAATAGACCCCCTTAGAGGCCTAGATGAGATTTAATCGCATCGATTTTATCGGTTTTTTCCCAGTTAAATCCTACTTCCTCGCGCCCGAAATGTCCATAGGCCGCTGTGCGGCGATAGATAGGCTTGAGCAGATCAAGTTCAGCTATAATACCCGCTGGTGTGAGGTCAAACAGCTCAGAAACGCATGCTTCGATTTTCTCTTCATTGACTACCCCGGTTCCATGGGTATCGACCATGATCGACACCGGCTTCACGACACCGATGGCATAGGCAACTTGAATCGTCACACGATCGGCCACACCAGCAGCAACAAGATTTTTGGCTACGTAGCGAGCCGCGTACGCAGCAGAACGATCCACCTTGGTCGGGTCTTTGCCTGAAAAGGCGCCCCCGCCATGCGGGCAGCTTCCACCATAAGTATCGACGATAATTTTACGGCCTGTCAGTCCTGCATCTCCTTGTGGACCTCCGATAACAAAGCGTCCCGTTGGGTTGATGTGATAAACAACATCCTCGGCGATCAAGTCTGCCGGGATCACCTCATGGATCACTTCGGATAAAACATCCCGATGCAAGGTCTCTTGGTTTACATCCGGGCTGTGTTGCGTAGAGACTACTACGGTCGTCACTTCGACAGGTTTACCATCTCGATAACGAATACTCACCTGCGCCTTACCGTCAGGTCTCAGGTAAGGAAGGGTTCCATTTTTACGTACTTCGGCAAGCTTCGCAGTGATCTTGTGCGCCAAAGAGATAGGGAGTGGCATAAGCTCTTTGGTTTCATTGCAGGCATAACCAAACATCAAACCCTGGTCTCCTGCACCTGTATCACCGGAGCTTTGATCTACTCCCTGATTGATATCTGGACTCTGCTCGCCAATGCCATTCAATACTCCTGCACTGCGATAATCGAATCCAAAATTTGCATCCGTATATCCAATCTCGCGTACCACTTCTCGGGCAATCTCCTGCATGGGGGCATAGGCAGTGGTTTTTAGTTCTCCGGCAATAACGCAGAAACCATTACTTAGCATCGTTTCACATGCAACACGTGCCTGAGTATCTCGTTCAATAATATAATCCAATATGGCATCACTGATTTGGTCAGCCATTTTATCTGGGTGCCCTTCCGTGACCGATTCACTGGTAAAGATATACTCTTTTGTCATCTAATTGTGTCCTTCAATATGTTTGGTTTTCGATGGTTTGCGCCAACTGTTCAGGGAGGAGTCCTAGAGACTCTTCAACCAAATGGGTATTGCCATGACGAATAAAGGTATCCGGGTATTCAAAAGTCGTTACACGTACATCTGCAATGCCCATTTCGGCCAGTGCTTCTATCAATGCAGATCCAACACCTCCCATCGCAGCACTGTCGCTAAATACATACCAGCGGCGGTGCGTCATTGCCAATTCACCAAGCAACGCTTTGTCAAGAGGCTTGACAAAGCGAAGATCGACTACCGTCGGATCACTGGAAAGCAATGCAGCTGTCTGCAGGGCTCGTCCGACACCATTGCCGTACCCAATCAAAGCAATCTCACGCCCCGAATGAACGATCTCACCTTTTCCCAAAACATAATCAGGCACTTCTTGGTCTTCAGCCATAAATGTACCGCGTGGATAACGAAAGGCAAAGGGGTGATCGTATTCAGCAGCAAACGACATAATCTTCTGAAGGCCTGTACGATTATAGGGAGCCGCCAAGGTCATGTTGGGAATTGCTCGCAAAAAAGAGATATCGAACAGCCCTTGGTGCGTCTCCCCATCTTCTCCAACAATTCCTGCGCGGTCAAGAGCAAAGGTAACGCCCACGTCCATCAAAGCAATATCATGGATTACCTGATCGTATCCCCGCTGCAAGAAGGTGGAATAAATCGTACAAAATGGCTTAAAACCCTCTTTGGCCAGTGGCCCCATCGATGTCACTGCGTGCTGTTCGGCAATGGCAACATCCCAGAAACGATCAGGGAAACGCTCCATGGCAGCATTCAAGCCTGTCCCGCTTGGCATGGCAGCTGTCACGCCCACGATCTTGGGGTCTTCTTCGGCCAAAGCTACCAACTGATCCGAAAATATCTTGGTTGCGGGTATGGTGCCGCCTTTTTTTCGTGCTTCACCGCTGTCGACATTAAAAGCTCCTACTCCATGCCATTTTTCCTTGGAGCGCTCAGCGCCCTCGGCCAAATCGTAACCCTTTCCCTTGGTCGTCTGAGCATGGACAATCACAGGACGACCCATCCCTTTGGCAATTTTCAGTGTTTCCTTGATTGCCTTGATGTCGTGTCCATCAATCGGGCCAATATATTTGATTCCCAGCTCCTCAAAAAGCAACCCCGGTGTCAGGATACGCAGCGATTCGTCAATCCGTTGAAGAACATATGCTGTGCCGTCTGCAGAAATAGATTTTAATCCGTCTTTAACTACTTTTTTTACTTTGCTGTACACGGGGCCAGACATGGTACGCGAAAGATAACGACTGATTGCGCCGATTGGCGTAGAGATACTCATTTCATTGTCATTAAGAAGGATGACTACAGGCAATTGCCGCTCCCCTAGTTCATTTAGGGCTTCATACACCATCCCGGCTGACATACTCCCGTCTCCAATAAAAGCAACAGGTATGCGATCATGCTCTCCTTTGAGTGCAAACGCCTTGGCTGCTCCAACGGCCAGGGAAATCGACGTAGAGCTGTGTCCGGCTTTGTAATAATCGTATGAAGATTCATCAGGGTCAGTGTATCCACACATCCCACCAAATTGTCGCAACGTCTCAAAATCATCCCATCGATCTGTAATCAGTTTGTGGGCATAAGCTTGGTGAGAGACATCGAAGAGAAAAGGATCTCTCTCTGGATTGAATACCGCATGCATGGCAATGATCAAATCCGTTGCACCTAGCGAAGGACTCAGGTGCCCGCCCTTGTCACTGACTACTTCCAAAATACGTTTACGTATCTTGGTTGCCAACGCCTCGAGTTCATCGATTGTTTTGTTTTGCAGTTTCATATACTTACTCGCTTTATCGCTTGGTCGACAATCAACTGCAGGGCATTTTTGAGATTTTTTGTCGTCATTGTTTCTCCTGCATCTTGAACAATTGTCTTAAGAAAAGCCTTATCGGTCTCCTGCACAAGGCTTTCCAGTGTCTTAATCATAATCACTTTTTCTTTGAATCGGCTAAAATCATCCAGCTGAAGCGGCCGTATTTCGCTCTCTTTGGGCGCAGAAAGCAGGTAGGCTTCTCGCATCATATAATTTTTTCCAATTCCTGAAACAAGCGATCATTCTGTGCGGCAGTTCCAATGGTGATACGGATAGCATTGAGACCGTAGGAGGCCAAATCACGCACAATGATCCCTTGGTGCAGGAGCGCATCAGAAATGTACGATGCATCCGTGGGCTTCTCAAAGCGGTACGTGATAAAGTTGGTATAGCTCTCAATGTACACTATGCCGTGCTCGCGGGCAAACGCTTCATATCGGCCTACTTGATCTTGATGCAAAGCAATCGAGTCATCAACAAAAGCGTCATCCTTGGCCGCAGCAATGGCTGCCGCCAGAGAGAGGGTTGAGATATTGAACGGTGGGCGCATCTTGTAGAGCGCTTCCATAATATCCACATTGGCAATCCCGTAGCCGACACGCATTCCACCGAGTCCATATGCCTTGGAAAAGGTTCCCAGATACACAACATTAGGGTACGAGAGGATATCCTTGGGTTCGATACGATACTTTGGATCCTTGGCAGCGGCATACTCCATGTATGCTCCGTCAATCACCACCAGCGTCTCAGGGTCAGCAGCATCAATGATCTGCATCACTTCATCACGTGCCATGGCATCGCCTGTGGGGTTGTTGGGCGTGCAAATGTAGACGATATCAGGCAGATGCTTCGTCATCATAGAGACAAACTCATCAACGCGGTGTTCGTAACTTGGTGTACGCAGGACGGAAGCTCCCATTTGTTTGGCGTAAATTTCATACATTGCAAAGGTGACTTGACTCATCAAAACTTTACTTTGACTGTCCAATTTAACCCGTGATACAAACTCCAAAATTTGATCGCTTCCTGCCCCGATTATAATCGTCTCTTCGGGAATATCAAAGCGTCGAGCAATAGCTGTTTTGAGCTCAAACATACTGTCGTCGGGATAGCGATGCGCTTTGTCAGCGTGCTCGCGGATTGTCTCTGCGACAACCGGATTGGTGCCAATTGGATTTTCATTCGAGGCCAGTTTGACCACATCCTCAGGCGCTATTCCAAACTCACGCACCACCAACTCGATCGGTTTGCCTGCTTCGTATACTTTGATATCATTCAATGTTGTATTAAATTGCATTTCTGTCTCCTTCTAGACATCATCTGCTTCTTTGACATATGAGCCAAGAAACTTAATCGCCTCACGGTGCTTATCAAAAATTCTCCTGGTCTTGCTGTCTGCTTTGTGCCCGTCAAATTCAATAAAGAAGATGGACACCCCCTCGACGATATGAGATTTGATCTTTGTTAGGTCAATCCCAACATCTCGAAAATCAGTCAGAAAATCTACCAAAGCACCTGGGCGATTGGGGAGGCGCACCAAGATCGTCGTTTTATCATTGCCACTGGGCGCATTTTCAAAATCACTGATTACAAAAAAGCGTGTGCGGTTGTCTCCCTTGTCTTCTATGTTGATATAGCGTACCGGAAGCTGGTACATCTTGGAAGCCACCTCGGCACAGATAGCTGCAGCTTCGGGGTCTTGAGCGGCCAGTTGTGCAGCTTTGGCGGTCGATTCGACTGGTATCTGCTCCACCTCATCGAGACCGAAGTCTTCGAGAAAATGCTTGCATTGCCCAAACGCAATATCTTTGGAATAAATACGCTTGATTGTCCGCGTATCTTCAGCTTTGGTCGCAAAAACATGATGGATGTCGATCATGACTTCGGCAATGATTTTGAGCTTGTAATCACTCAGGCATGAAATCGTATCACTCACAATACCATTGAAGCTATTTTCAATCGGCACCACACCAAATTTGGCCTGTCCGCGAGCCACTTCTCGAAAAACCCCCTTGATGCTCCCAATGGAAATATAACTACTCAATGCACCAAACTTGACTTCTGCCGCCTGATGCGTAAAGCTTGCCTCCGGCCCGAGAAAGGCAATCTGTTCTGGTAATTCAAAATTGCGTGCCACAGCAAAAAGTTCAAGAAAAAGAGCTTCGATAGCCTGATCACTCAGCATGCCTTTTTTATCGTTTCGATTTTTCTTTTTGAGGCGCTCCAGTATTTCCTGTTCGCGCTCTGGTCGATAGATAGGAGCACCCGTACGGTTCTTCAAGCGCCCCACCTCATGCACATGCATCATGCGTTGATTGTACAGCTCAATCAATTGATCATCGATCGCATCGATCGATTGGCGCAGATCATCCAAGGTCATTCTTTGCCTTTTGTGTCTAGGGTCAGGTAAGCTTTTTCTAGTCGGATTTGATCTTCAAAATTCTCCCGATCACGGATCATCCGATCCTTACCATCTTGGACAGCGATCTCAGCAGCACGCCCTCGGGTATTGTAATTACTTGCCATAGTAAAGCCATACGCACCGGCACTATGTATTGCGACAAGATCATTATGCTCCGTAGGTGGCAGAAGGACATCCTTGCCAAACCAGTCTCCACTTTCGCAAATGGGGCCCACTACGTCCGCCGGCACCCCTTCTTCTCTGTTCTTCCCAAGGCACTCAATGCGGTGATATGCCTGATACAGCGTTGGACGCATCAAATCGTTCATGGCGGCATCTACGATCACAAAACGCTTGCCTCCGTTCTCTTTTTCGTACAATACACGCGTCAGGAGCACTCCGGCATTGGCTACCATGGAGCGGCCCGGTTCGCACATGATCGTCAGGTCCATGCCTTGAATCGCCGCAGTGATCATCTCTGCATAGTCTGCGACATCAATGGGTGTCTCGTCATCGTAAACAACCCCAAGTCCACCCCCAACATCAAAAAATTTTATCTCGACATCAATCGCATGAAGCGACCGCACCAAATCGGCAACAATCCCCGTCGCCTCCCGCAGCGGAGCCAAATCTGTTAATTGTGATCCGATATGAAAATGGATGCCGACTGGATCAAGATCCTCAGAGTTTTTAGCATGGATATACATGCGCTTGGCCATGGTAATGTCAACACCAAATTTATTTTCGTGCAGTCCTGTCGAAATATAAGGATGGGTTTTGGCATCCACATCAGGATTGACGCGAATCGAGATCCGTGCCTGCTTGCCAATCCGGCGAGCGATCATCTCTACCCGCTTCATTTCTGCTTCGCTCTCGAGGTTGATCAGCAAGATCCCCTCTTGCAACGCTGCTTCGATCTCATCATCCCGCTTGCCTACTCCGGAAAAAATGATTTTATATCTATCTACTCCCGCAGTAAGCGCTCGCTGCACTTCTCCAATACTGACACAATCTGCTCCGGCACCCTGTTGAGAAAAATGAGAAATAACCGAAAGGTTGGAGTTGGCTTTGACGGCATAGGATATGAGCGATTTGTGTCCAGAAAAGGCTTCTTTGAGCCGATGGTAATTCTCCGCCATTGCGTCAAAGTCATAAACATACAACGGCGTCCCGTATCGCTGAGCCAAAGTGGAGTAGTCAATCTGCATGATCTGTTCCCATTCAAAAAAATTGATAGATTTTATCCAAAAATGGGTTAAGGTATCGAGGTGCCTTGCTGATATCTACTTGTCCGTCGTAGGCGCCTTGAGTGCCTCAGCAATCAATTCGATCGGATTTTTTACCACGACATCCACCTCCGCTTGATGGAGCGAATTGGATATCTGCATACGACAAGCGCTGCATTCGGCGCTGACAACCTGCGCGCCGGTCTCGGCAATCATCGCCGCCTTGGGCGCTCCAGCGGCTTCTGCAAGGTGGTATTTCTCTGTTTGCATCGTCACGCCACCAAAACCACAGCAACGATCAGCGTCACTCATTTCGATCATGTCGTAGTTCTGTTTGAGCAGGTTTCGAGGCTCTTCGCGAATGTCTTGGACTTTGCCTGCATGACAGGCATCATGGTATGTGACAGTTTGGGGCATCTGTACCCCTTTTGCTGCCAAGCGTTCTTCAAGATCGGTATACTTCTCCAGCCATTCCGTGGCCATAAAGATCTTCTCATTGAGCTTTTTAGCACGTGCAGCCCAGTCGTCCATTCCTTGATTGTGAAAAAAGACTTCCCAGTCGTGTTTGATCATCGCCGAACAGGTCGCCTCAGGAACAATCATCGCTTCAACATCATCAAAAAAGGTTTCAAAATATTCAATGTTTTGCTTGCTCAAAGTTTCGACCGTATAAAAATCTCCCGTGAAGTAAGCCGGAGCCGAACAGCACATCTGTTGCTTGGGAATAAACGCATCGATACCAAGTGCCTCAAGGATCTCGATGAGCCCATCTCCGACCGTGGTGTAATTGTAGTTGGCCAGGCAGCCGATAAAAATGGCAACACGACGTTTGCCGCCATTTTTGACCTCTTCGGGATATTTTTTGAGGAAACTTGTTTTGGAGAGACTGGGCAACAATCGACCGCTTTTTATAATGGGCATTTTAAATCGTGGGATCATGCCCCCGCGTGTCGGCTCGTTTTCAAATGCGCAGGTTTTGAATGTCCAGCCAAGTTTCATCATCAAGTCCATGAGCCACCGGTGACGCAGCAGAGTGAAAAAGAGCCGCTTGAACCATGCGATACCAAAAGACTCGGCAATATCGCGACGCACCTCTTCGATCACCATGTCGGTGGGCAGGCTGTTGGGGCAGACATCAGTACACGCGGTACATAAAAAACAACTTTCGAAGATATCTTTCGCATTTTTATCCAGTGTCAGCTCTCCTGCCTGATAGGCTCCGAGCAGATCGATAAATCCACGCGGTGAGGTGACTTCATCCGGGTTGATCTGATGGATGGTGCATACCGGGATACATTTGCCGCATTTGATGCACTCATCGCTGGTGGCGGAGTAGTTGAAAATATCCTCAGGGCGTTTCATGGCTTAGACCGTCTTACTGAAGCTCTTTTTGCTTCCGGCGTATTTGTTCATGTAGGCATCAAAAGGCATGGCAATATTTCGGATCAGAAGAGTGCCTGTAGGCGAAACAGCGATGTGTCGCTCGTCGACCGTGACAAGATCGGCATCGACAAACTCCACCAGTGCCTCCAGCGCATCGGAAAAATAGTCTCCAAAGTCAATACCATGCTCGGCCTCAACACGCGCAATGTCGATAGAGAAATTGGCCATAAGCTCCATGATGACCGCCTTTCGGATCACATCATCATCGCTCAAATCCACTCCACGTTCAAAAGGGAGTTTCCCTGCGTCAATGTCCGCCTCATAAACTTTCATATCCTTGGTATTTTGTGCATAGTAACGCTGCCCTTCGCCAATACTGGTCAGACCGATGCCGATAAGATTTGCACCTCCTTTGGTGGTGTAACCCTGAAAATTGCGATGGAGCTCCCCTTTCGCGATGGCGGCGAAGAGTTCATCTTCGGGCTTGGCAAAGTGATCCATCCCGACCATTTTGTATCCTTTGGAAGTCAGAAAGTCAATAGTGTATTGAAAGATCTGCAATTTGACATCAGGGCCAGGGATTGTCGTTTCGTCAAATTTGCGCATGGTTTTTTTCATCCAGGGCACATGCGCATAGTTGAACACTGCGAGACGATCAGGCTCGATAGCATAGGCCAGCTCCAGCGTTTTTTGAAAGCTTTCAAATGTTTGATAAGGCAAGCCATAAATCAAGTCCATGTTGATACTGTTGATACCGTACCGGCGAGCGAGGTCAACCGCAGCTTTGGTTTCATCATACGGTTGGATACGATGAATGGTCTCCTGAACCTTGGGGTCAAAATCCTGCACGCCAAAGCTAATGCGGTTGAAACCATGCTTTTGAAAAACCTGCATCTGCTCTTCATTGAAGTAGCGCGGATCAATCTCAACACTGATCTCTGCATCCTTTGCCCAGTTGGGAAACGCCTGCTTGACATACGCAATGATTTCATCCAGTTCAAAAGCCTTGTAAAACGTTGGAGTTCCACCCCCGAAATGAAACTGAATCACTTCACGATTGGTATCAAGATGCTGAGCAAGAATGTCGATCTCTTTTTTGAGGTATTCGACATAACGACTGAGTTTGCTTTCTTTGGAGGTATAAACAACATTACAGCCACAAAAATAACAGGCACTTCGACAAAAGGGGAGATGGATATAGATCGAGATTTGATCCTCTCCCCCTTCAAGGTATTTCAGGTAAGCATCGTAATTGAATGCTTCGCTGAATTCGAGTGCGGTTGGGTAGCTGGTGTATCGGGGGCCAGGTTTAGAATAACGGCTGAATTTTTCGAGATCGATGGTGCTCAATGAATGTCCTTGATGATTATCGGTGTTGGTCGAGCCATACCATGATCCCTTTTTGGGCATGGAGGCGATTCTCTGCTTCGGTAAAGATTACTTCGGCATGTTTCTCAAAGGTCTCTTCGCTCACTTCGTAATCACGATAGGCCGGGAGACAGTGGAGAAAAATTGCATCGTCTTTGGCGTAGGCCATCATCGCTTCATCAACCATAAAACCGGCAAAATCACGTAAGCGTTTTTCTTTTTCGTCTTCCTGGCCCATCGAAACCCATGTATCGGTCGTGACCACATCGGCATCGTTTACCGCAGCGCTGGGAGTGAAGCCCAGGGTCAGTTTGGCGCCGCTCTTTTTGGCCAGCGCTTCGGCCTCAGCAACAATATCAGGATCACAGGCATACCCCTCAGGAGTAGCAATACGAAGCTCAAACCCGAGTATAGCGGCAAGATAGAGCCATGAATGTGCCATATTGTTGCCATCGCCGACGTAGGCGACGACGGGCTGATCTGTCTTGCCAAACTCTGCCATCGTCAAATAGTCAGCCATGAGCTGTACTGGGTGGTAGCTGTCCGTTAGGCCATTGATGACCGGCACGCGAGAATAGCGAGCGAATTCTTCGAGTTTTTCCTGTGCGTAGGTACGAATCATAACCATATCGACCATACGGCTAATGACCCGAGCTGTGTCCTTGAGTGGCTCGCCGCGCCCGAGCTGGAGGTCGCTGGCAGAGAGAAAGAGTCCCACACCACCCAATTGATACATGCCCGTCTCGAAACTAACCCGAGTACGCGTAGAGCTCTTTTCAAAAATCATCCCCAACGTTTGATGTTCTAGATAAGGGACATACTCTCGGCGTTTGGCCTGAATTTTAATGGTTTGGGAGAGCTCGATCATCTCGAGCAGCTCATCGCGTGAAAAGTCTTTGAGCGTCAAAAAATGTCGCATGGCGAACCTCCGTTTCCATGCCCCGTGAGGGGCGTAGAAAAATTAAAGAGCGTATTTTACCATAAAATCATTGGGAATTAAACTGCCCCTTGATCTATCATTGCATCCGCCACCTTTTTGAAGCCCGCGATGTTGGCACCAACAATAAGATTACCAGGGCTACCGTATGCTTCCGCAGTTTCGTATGCTGTGTTGAAGATATTTCGCATGATCTCAAAGAGTTTGGCATCCACTTCAGCAAAAGTCCAATGCTCCATGCTGGCATTTTGTGCCATTTCCAACTGACTGACGGCAACACCACCGGCATTGGCGGCTTTGGCCGGCCCAAAAAAGACTCCGTGCTCCAGAAGATACGCGACAGCATCTGGCGTGGTAGGCATATTGGCACCTTCGTTGACCAATCGACAACCGTTCTTAACCAAATTGTTGGCATCCACAAGCGTCAGCTCATTTTGTGTTGCACTGGGGAACGCCACATCACAGGGGATGCTCCAAACCGCATGCCCTTCTTCGGGATCGCTCTCTTTCGGGATATATACTGCGTCCGCATGAAGCTGGGCATACGCCTCAAGGGAGTCCCGATTGACTTCTTTGATTGCCTTAAGCGTCTCAAGATTGATCCCTGCCGGATGATGGATGGTTCCTCGGCTGTCACTGCAGGTGACAGGCAACGCTCCCATGCTCTGGAGCTTTTCAATGGTATAGATGGCGACGTTGCCGGAGCCAGAGACCGTACAGATTTTTCCCTTGAGCTCCATGCCGTTTTTGTTGAGGATGTTTTCAGCAAAATAGACCGATCCATATCCTGTCGCTTCGGTACGGGTATTGGAGCCGCCCCAGCGAAGGTTTTTTCCGGTCAAGATCCCTTCAAACCGTCCAGTGAGTTTCTTGTATTGGCCAAAAAGATAACCAATCTCGCGAGCACCCACCCCAATATCGCCGGCCGGGACATCCTGAGTCTGGCCGATATGACGGTATAGTTCATTCATGTACGACTGAGCAAAACGCATCACTTCGTTGTCGCTTTTTCCTTTGGGATCGAAATTGCTGCCTCCTTTGCCTCCACCGATACTGAGACCGGTTAAGGCATTTTTGAAAATTTGTTCAAATCCTAGGAATTTGATGATCCCAAGATTAACACTGGGATGGAAGCGCAGTCCGCCTTTGTAGGGGCCAAGCGATGAACTGAACTGAACACGATAACCCAGATTTGTTTGCGGTTTCCCGGCATCGTCAATCCATACAATACGGAAAATAATCGTCCGCTCTGGGATGACGATCCGTTGCAAAATATTGTACTCGATGTATTGGGGTTCCTGCTCTAAAAGAGGTAATAAGGTCTGAAGAACTTCTTCAGCAGCTTGATAAAATTCCACCTGTCCGGGGGAAGAGACTTGAATGTCATGTAAAACAGTTTCTATGTATTCTTGCGCAGTCACAATAAGGCTCCTGTAGTGTTGCAAGATAAATTGCTGCGTGCAGCAACAAAGGGTGAATGCAAACGGAGTGCACCAAGATGCTATTCTCCGTCAAGAAATAAATGTATTTCCGGGGACTCCTTGGTGTAAGATGCGACTGCGCTTATCTCTTTTGGAGCAATACTGCCGCTTCTTTGGCATGGTAGGTAATGATAATATCAGCACCTGCCCGCTTGAAGCCCAGCAGAGTCTCCATCATGACCTTATCATAATCAATCACTCCGGCACGGGCAGCCATTTTGAGCATGGAATACTCACCAGAGACATTATAGACAGCCAGTGGCAAGGTCGTATGCTCACGAACATCGCGGATCACGTCCATATAGGCCAAGGCAGGCTTGACCATAAGAATATCGGCTCCCTCAGCCTCATCGGTGACACTCTCGGCAATCGCTTCTCGGCGGTTGGCAGGGTTCATTTGGTAGCTTCGCCGGTCACCGAAACTTGGGGAGCTCTCGGCCACATCTCGAAAAGGTCCGTAATAAGCCGAAGCAAATTTGGTCGAGTAGCTCATGATAGGCATATGGATATATCCTGCATCATCAAGCCCACGACGGATCGCCTGAATCATCCCGTCCATCATGCCGCTGGGGGCAATCATGTCAACACCCGATTTGGCATGAATGACGGCTTGTTTGGCCAGGTTATCGAGGGTCATATCATTGTCTACCGTTTCCAATACAGGATCAAGTACCCCACAGTGGCCATGGTCGGTATACTCACAGAAACACAAATCCGTAATGACAAACATATCCGGATGGGCGGCCTTGATGGTGCGGACTG
>CAZCAZ010000010.1:0-23283 GCA_964496735.1 uncultured Nitratifractor sp.
TCTCTATAGACTTGAGCCAAGTGTAAACATTGTTCTTTTTGAGCTCTTCTATATAGTTTACGCCACCATAACCAAGATATACCATGCTTGTGTGTATCTCTTTTTCCAGGACACTTATTGCTTTTACGATCTCACTGGTTGACTGAGTTTTGGCTTGAAAGCTTTGTGCTGTCGTGTATTCTTTTACGGAGGCGTATGTCTGGTAGCCTAGCCAAAAAATTGCGCCCAGCAATAAAATAAATATTAGATAAAATGTAATTCGATTTCGCATACTCTCTCCAGTTATTATTGATTGGTGCTGTGATACAGGCCCAAAAGAGTTATTGATTCTTCCAAATCATCTCCACCCAATACACTAATGAGCGGCAAGAGAGGCGTTTTGGTTTTGCCAAAATGCAATTGGAGCACTTTCCAAAAGGCATTCATTCGACGGGTCGTTGTACGCAAGTCACCGCTGTAACTGTACTGATTGATTTGTGCCAACGACTGCGAGAAATGGGAAATAGACCTATGCATTTTCTTGATGATTTTTGTATCTTTTTTGGTCACATTTCGGGCTAGATAATATTTGAGTACCTCTTCAATGTCATACTTCATCGAGCGCGTCAAAAACCACATCTCTTCTTCAGGTGTCGGCGTATACTGGTGGCGACGAACAATTTCTGTGGTACCCTCAGCAAAACTTTCGCTGATACTGATCAGATCCTTGGCTATTTGTGCTGTTGGCTTTTTCTGGATAAGCTCTTCAATTTGAATCTGCTCATACGCAAAGTATTTTAGTATGTCCTTCGTTTTTTTATCCTTAGTAGAAATAGCAAGACTTCGCATATCGTCACTCAAGGACTCCAGAAGTTTCTGCAGTGTATTTTTAAAATATATTTTTTTGGGGTACATATAGTAAACCAAATAATTTTTGCTTAGTCTGTTGATATCAAAGCGTATGCGATCCGCCTCTTTTAGAACACGCATATCACCATGCGCTGCAGCTTGAGCTTCTAGCGAAAAAGTAACCAACACAAACAACAATAACACTATAAATTTCACAACATCCTCCTAATGGCTTCCGGCTGGCGTATCAGCAACAAGCTTTGAATATTGATCTAAGGCATGGCTGATTTTATTTGTCATCCGACAAACAATCAAAGGTAAATCATTTTGATCAACATCGAGATAAAATTTTCGTACAATCTTCCATTGTATGTCGATCTTATCTAGTATTTGACTCATGGGGATAGTGCGATATGGCTGTGCTTGCATCTTTGACAGAATCGTATCAAATCTGGCAATCTCTTGACGCATCTGGCTAAGCGTTTGATTGTCTTGGGCACCAGCATGATGTATGGCATAAAGTTGAGATATCGTAGCAATTGCCAGCCCTGCTTCCGTCTCATTTGAAGGCTCATAGGATGAATTTTGATCAAAAAACAAATTAAGCCTATCTTCTCCGTCTGAAATCGATTTGCTGAGATTTAGAACTTTTTTTACGCCAGCAAGGCTGTATGGCTGACTGAAAATTGTCTTGAGCTTATCTCTGTTCATGGCAATAAATGCAATAATAGTGCTCATTTTGGGGTCATGCACGGCATCAGCCAGCTTCTTGTGCTGTGTATCAAAATAGCCAAACGACTTTGCAATATCTTCATCTGATACCACCGAGGCAATGTCGGAATCCCTGCACAAGTAATCTCTGACTATATGCTTAATGTATATTTTTTCCAGAGAGACCAAAAATGCATTGTGCGTATTTGCCGAAAAGGGATCCATGGCTTTTTTCTCAACAGGTGGCTTGATCTCTGTGTCCGATGCCGTTGTGTGCAGTGTGCTTGCGAAAAAAATCACTAATCCCGCGCTTATTAATGTCCTGAGACTTCTCATGATGTCCTCTCTTGCTGTAAACCCTTCAAGCATCAGAGATGCTAAGGTGATGTCCAATTTTATAAAATATAATCCAAGGTCAAGCCTCAAATGTTTCTTGCATTAAGCCAAATATCAACACCAGCTTCCCTTGCGGTCTTGTTCTTTTAGACGCTAATAATACATGATAGCATATTCCGGTCAACAAAAAGTCAAAAACTCCATCACTTTAGCGCCTTGACTAGTGTTGAAACAGAAGAGTATTGGATCATTTTTTCTGTGTTGCAAGTGGAGTCCATGTCGCTTACATTGCCATAAAAAAAGACTTTTGCACCACTTTTGCGCAGTTGATTGATCACGTCACAGCTGCTGAGTGTAATGGAGTGCATATCGAGCACTATGACATCAGGACGCTTTGATTTCAAAGCTTCAAATAAAATATCCTCACTGCCAACAGAAGAAAAAGTATGGCCAGCATGCGTAAGCGCATCACTGTGGATACGCTGGACAAGACCCATGGACTTGCTGTACATAAGAACAACCTGGAGCGTAAAGAGCTCCAGGCCCAATTCCAACTTACTTGGCCCCTTGTCTTGTTTTGGGTCGACAACTGCCAATTGCTTGTTGGAGTAAGTCAAAAGGACTTGCCGAAGTTGGTTTATATTAATTGGTTTTGACACATAATCATCAAAACCCTTGCGTATATATCGCTCCCTGTCTCCAATGAGGGCATTGGCAGTCAAGGCAACAACGGGAACGTGTGTCGCCCCGTTTTCGTATTCGTAATCTAGTATTTTCTTGACCGCTTCTTCTCCGCCCATTACGGGCATTTGTATGTCCATCAAAATCGCATCATATTCCTGTGCAATTCGCATCTCAACGGCTTCTTTTCCATTGTTAACAAGTGTGGGGAGTGTATGCATCCCCTCCAGAACACGGCCGATAAGCTTCTGGTTGATAAGGTTGTCTTCTGCCACCAGAATACGCAACCCCTCAAGCGTGACGTTCTCGAGTGATTCAACGGAAACCTCCTCATCATCTTGATGCTTATCGCTCATGTCCTCGTAGGCGCGAATGAGTTTGGAAGCAGTCAAGGGATGATAAATAACTTTATCAACGCGATTGACTAGATTGTCGGTCTCGTGCTTTTGCGCCGCAGTGCTAATCAATATGGTCTTTTTCCCAAGCCAAAGGAGCTTTTCGATATTCGCTTGTGTTGCCTTGTCTGTATAATCCAGAAGGAGAATGTCTACATCATCTAAAAAATCCAAATCGTGTTCTTCGATCGTGCGGAAGCGTGCGCCGCAAGCACGTGCATACAGTGCCAGGTTCCGCTCGACCTGCCTGAGTGTGGTTTGGCCGGCATGATAATAGCCAAGACGCACACCCTCGAGTCTGTCATAAATATCTTCATCGGCTCCTGCCTTGTCAAATACAAGCTCAAAGTGAAATTCTGATCCAGACCCAAGCCTACTATCTACATCCAGAAAGCCACCCATGTGCTGAACAATCTCACGAGTAATTGTCAGACCAAGCCCCGTACCGCCAAATTTTCTTGTAGTACTTGCATCGGCCTGAGAGAAAGGCTCAAATATTTTCTTTTTTTGTTCCGCTGAAATACCAATACCACTATCTTTGACACTGAATCTTATGTTGATATCCGTATCGCTCTCTTTGATCTTTCGGACATCAATCTCAACTGCGCCGCCTTCTTTGGTAAATTTAACCGCATTGCCGATAAGATTGGTCATGATCTGTGTTAGCTTGGTGGGATCACCATGAATCATGGGCAGTGTCGGGTCAATAAAAGTACTGTATTCAATCCCCTGCTCCAACGCACGCGCCGCGTGTGGCTCAATCGCTTGTTCAAAATGCTTAATGAGGCTAAAAGGAATACGCTCAAGCTCAATTTTTTCTGCATGCATTTTGGATAAATCAAGGATATCATTGACGATCTTAAGCAGATTATCCGAGCTGCCCTCTATTACCGACATAAACTCTTCCTGCTCGGCACTCAGCTTGGTGCTTTGCATCAATTGAGCAAATCCAAGAATGCCATTGAGCGGTGTGCGGATCTCGTGGGAGACATTGGCCAAAAAGTGATCCTTGGTTCTCTCGGCCTCCAGTGCACGCTCTTCTGCCTCGCGCGCCTCAAGTGTCATCTTGGATAAAAATTTATATACACCGACACGGTCACCTTTTTCCATGATGACTTCCAGCTCTTTGCGCCGATCCTCATCCAAGTCGCTTGCGACTTCTTTTAGACTCTCTCTGAGTGCAATTTTCTCTTTTTTTACTGTTTTCAGGTAGCGATACAGCAGAAACAATAGCCCAACAAGAAAGACCACAGCAAGCATGTATTGAATCAAAGAAGCTTTATTGTCCCTTTGTGTCCGTTCTAGCGTGGCATCTATTTCTTTTATCCATTGCTTTCGTGCGTGTGACACAGCAAGCATGGGCTCAAAAAATAAATTTTCCATATCAAAAAGCTGTGTAGCGTATTTGCCATCCGTCGCATGTTCAAATAAATCGGCTTGTATCACAGCCAAGCGGTTGCGCATCATGGCAACATTGTTATCTTTCTGGAAACCACTCACCAAAGGCGTGTTGCCAGCTTGCCGGAAAGCCTGCACACCTCTGTGTTCCATAATTGTTTCCCATGCGTGAAGGTCGTCCTCGGACAAAGGAAGACGCCTAGCAAGAAAAAAAGCAATCAAGGATCGCTCATCCGAAAAAGATGCCATGTAATCGAGTGATTGAACGTACCGCATAAGCTCTACTGGAATATCCGCCTGAGTCAAGCGTTCGGTGCGTGTCTTGAGTCGTACGAGCAGGCTGCTGAGTGGGTTTTGATTTTTGTATGGCTTCAAGAGATCAACATGTTTACGCATGCTCTTGAGGTCATCAGTGAAATGGCGCAAGTCAGCTTGGCTCAGCCACGCACTAGCAGTGTCTGTGGTATCCTTCAGGGCCTCTTCAAGTGCATGATCCACCTCTTGACGGGCCGCCTCAAGCCGATCAAGGTAGTTGATCCCCTTGACACCGACAAAACGTGCATTTTCAAATTGTTCACTATCGGCTTTTTCAACCAGGTCTCCTAGGGACACAATGGTTACCAATGATTCTTGGATTTGGGTATCCTTGCGTATTTGCACGACTGTCCTAAATGATTTGTATAACAGAAAAGCAATTAAAACCGTGGCCAGTATTGTCGGAATTACATAAAATAAAATGCGTTTAGTATTTGTATTCATGCGATCATGCCTCATCAACCATGGCGTGCAGCATAGACAAGAGATTGTCAATATGTGTAGCTCCAAGATCAATCAGTAGGGGCAGGCCAGGCCGACGTGCATTGGTTTTCATAGTGCCCCATGCGGCCTTGATCCGGTTTATGATGATTATTTCTCTGCTGCTCCAGTCTGCATACCTGCTTCGAATCTTCTCTTGTTTTTCGTATTCTTGGATCGCTTTGATAAGTCTCTTGGGTGCTTTTTTGTCCCCTTTCTGCGAACTCAAGGCGGCAACATACACTAGTGCAATTCGCTCAATTTGTACTTGCATTTTTGTCAGTGCATAGAGGGCTCTTTGTTTTGCAGAAAGAGCCCCTGTCATCGGTGCAGTGACTTGCCTGATCTTTGCCTCAAGGACGCTATTTTCATCCATTAACTTCTTGAAATTTTCCGAAAAATGATCTTTTTTCTGCATGATTTTCATGCGGCTTTTTGCTTCGACAAATTGATTTAAAAGTACACGATTTCCTCTCCCCTTCAAATCAACGGTCATTTGCCTCATTGCCCTATCATAAGTATCAAAGCTATCCTGCATATTTTGCACATATTGCATATTGTACTCAAATGAATGCGCCAAATAAGCGTGCCGCGCAAAGATGACGCTCTGCTTGTCAAGCTGCGCAATGCTCTCAAGTAAGTTATAACGACTATGTGGTGCAGCATGCAAGGGGAGCCAACACAGTGCAATAAACATAAGAAATATTTTTATTTTCATAAAGAATAACTCCAAAATTGTTTGAGAATAATATCTAGCATATCATATCGTAATTCATATTATGATTTGAATAAACAGACTGACCCTGACGACTGCGATTTTAGAATCGAGCATCGGCCAAAGTCACAGCAAACAGCACGCGATTTGACTGTTGTATCAACGCATGTTTTGCCTCCTGAAGCGTCGTGCCCGTCGTGATAATATCGTCAACAAGAATACAATTCGCCTCTACCGGCTCCGTGCAATTGAAGTTGCGCGGGTGTTCCAGGCGGTACTGCAGTGTTTTACCCGCATAGTGTACCGCATGTTCTGACAGCAGAGCACCGTGCACAACCTTGGCGCGCGGATGATCGATTGCACGAGTAAGCAGTGCGACGTGAGCATACCCATATCGCACATGCTCATCCACACCAACAATCGTAACCGGATCGCCTGTCTGTTGCAAATACTCCGACACAAATGGACCGATGATGCGCTTTCCAAAGAATCGATACACCCGATGCCCAAGCGGCGTGTGCTTCGTCAAGAGTAGCGGCTCAATCGTCGAGTAGTCAAATAAGCTAATCACCTCAAGTGTCCCGACGGTGCGACGTCGAACATTGGGAGAGAGAAGTCTCGAAGCGCAACCGCCACAGATGACATCTCTTGAAAAACGGTGGCAGAGCATACATCGCATCTCAACTCCTATTAAGCGTCTTTGGTTATATTACCCAAAAATGCTAAAACACAAGGACACAACTATGATGCCTTTTTCCGATGAAGACCTCTGCTCGGCGATCAAAAACTATCTTCCTGAGATTGAAAAATATGTCGCATCCCACAATGGAACCATGCGGTACCTCGGCGTCAAAGATGCCAAGGCCTGGATCGAACTTGCCGGAAGCTGCAATGGGTGCTCTATGAGCTCACTTACAACCAAGATGGTCGTACAGAAAAAACTGCGTGAACTCATTCATCCTGAACTGGAGGTTGAGAGTATTTTTCCCGGACAAGAAGATCAACTCCCCGATGCCTTGGTGACTGACTGCTCGTCGTAGCGCCACATAACGCGATCAAAGTCGGCTACTTTTCCATTGAGTACGGTGACTTTTTCCTTGGCAAGAAGTGCTATTTTAGTGGATACGCCATCGCCCCCACTGTAATGACCAATTGCGGCGGTACCTAGCACCACACGATGACATGGAACATCTGGGGCGTTGGGATTTTTTCCTACTGCCGTTCCGACTGCTCGCACGGCATCGGTACCAAGATACCGAGCAATCTCTCCATACGTAGTCACCCGGCCATGAGGGATCAAACGCAACGCTTGCCAGACATTTTCTTGAAATATCGTTCCCATTGTTTAGCCTTTTTAGATATAATAGTAGCATAAAAATCCAGGAGAAACGATGGTGAACTATAGGACATTTTTTTTGGCAGGCGCATCTCTATTTGTCCTGTCTGGATGCATCCCTTCGGGCGGACGATGCTTTCCGAGCATGCCACAAAAGGGCTATTTTTGTTTCCATGGACATAACTTTGGCCAACACGTAACCGCCAGCTACAAAAAGGGTGTTTTTGACGGTTGTCGAACTGGAGAGGGGCACTTCCAGAAAGACTACAAAGCATCAGCTTCATCTGAAATGTATCGAAAGGGATGGGATGACGGGCGAGCTTATTGTAAATTAATCATCCCTGAAGAAGCCAAGCCAGGTATGCGTACGCAGTACCAGCAGGCCATTGACGAAAAAAAGCAGCCCTAGCGATAGGGAATGGGGTCGCTAGCCCCAGCTTCTTCAAAACCTTTCAAGCGCAGCCTGCAGCTGTCGCACACACCACACGCTGCATCTTCGTCACGATAACAACTCCATGTGTGACCAAGATCAACTCCCAACTCCAGTGCTTTACGAACAATCTGTGCTTTGCTCAGATGTACCAAAGGCATCCTAATCATCACATGGGTCTCGTCACGGGTGCCGAGATTGACGGCCTGATCCATTGCTTCAATGTACTCCTCTCGACAATCAGGGTATCCACTGCTGTCCTCTTCGACAACGCCGATAAACAATGCCTCGGCTCCATGTTTTTCGGCAAGAGCCGATGCAATCGAGAGAAAAATCCCGTTGCGAAACGGTACATAAGTGATCGGTACACCCGGCTCAATCCCATTTGTGGGTACATCTATCGCATGATCCGTTAGTGCTGAGGCGCCGATTTGACCAAAAAACGGCAGATCGATCTCATATTGCTCTGTCGCGGCTATGTCTTCTGAAATAAGACGAAAAGATGCACGCTCTTTTGCTTCCGTGCGCTGACCATAATTAAAATGAACTGCAATGATGTCGTATCCCTCTTTTTGGGCAAGAGTGGCGGCCAGTGCACTGTCCATTCCTCCCGAAATAATGCAGACAGCTTTTTTTGCCATATTTTATCCTTTTGTCCGTAGATCTTTGACCTAATTTTACCCGTATTTGGGTAAACTTCGGCATGATATTTATTGAAAACTCCCAAAACCTGACTTTAGACATCTCTTTGCTTGAATCCATTGTTGCCCAGTTGACGCAGCGGGATATCGAGCTCGTCATTTGTGATGACACAGCCATAGCTGAGCTCAACCGCCAACACCGCAAGATCAATGCCCCCACCGATGTGCTCAGCTTTCCCCTTGCAGGCGACCATGCTCACATGCCGCTGGGCACAGTCGTCATTTCTAGTGATCATGTCCAAGCCAAGGCAAACGAACTTGGCCATCTAGCCGAGGAGGAGTATGCCCTGCTTTTTATCCATGGCCTACTCCATCTGCTGGGCTATGATCACGAGACCGATGATGGTGCCATGCGCAAACGTGAGCATGACCTCATCCGACACTTCGCTTTGCCAGAGAGTCTGATCATCCGTACGGAGGAGAGCCTATGAGTGATATTCTTATTTTTATCACCTCATTGGCCGTGCTGATCTGGGGGGCAGATATTATCATTGGACGCAGCGAACATCTCGCAAAGCACTTTGGACTTTCAGAATTTTTCATTGGAGCAACACTTGTTGCGCTGGGGACAAGTTTGCCCGAAATGGCCGCTTCGATCTCTGCCAGCACGCAAGGCCACCCACAGATCGCCGTAGCCAATATTATCGGATCCAATATCCTCAACATTACCTTGGTATTGGGCTTGGTATTTCTTGTTGCTCGCACTGTCAATCCTCATCGGGATTTTTTCGCCAAAGACAGCAGCTGGGCGCTTTTTCCTGTCTTTATCTTCATCTTAATGCTCTCCGATGGTGTGATAGGGCGATTTGAGGGACTTATGATGATTGGACTAATGGGTGCATACTTACTCTTTTTGGTCCAGGACGCCCAAGAATTGCTAGAAAGTGATGGTGATGAAAATACAGAGAAAGATGCTTTCAATTGGCTCCAGACAAGCATCTGGCTTCTGGTGGGTTTCGTCGCTGTGGTGTACGGAGCAGATTATCTGATCGATAGCGCTCAAGGGATCGCACGAAAATTCGGAGTCAGCGAATGGATCATAGGGGTTGTCATGATCTCCATGGGGACTTCCATGCCCGAACTGGTCGTCTCCATCGTCGCCGCTCGCAAGGGCAAGGCTGACATGGCCATCGGCAATATCATTGGCTCCAACATGGCCAACCTCTCTGTTGCATTGGGTGTGGCAGCGCTAACACGCCCTCTGCTGCTCGATGCGACGCACTATCTCTTTGATATCGGCACGATGCTTGTCGCGACGTTAATGCTTGTCTTTATCACTGCCAACAAGCTCTACAATCGTGCTGCGGGCATTACGTTGCTTATCGTATTGGGGCTTTTTCTGGAGCACTTGACTTCTTAGGGGAACTTTGAGTCGCATTGGACTCCGTCGGAAACTTCACACGGGGGTGCTTTTTCTGCTTTATCACGGCAACAAGTTGATTGGTCGTGCTGTTCATGGCCTCCTCCATTGCATAAGTTATTCCGCCAAATACAGCCTGTGTTTCGTGGCTTGTGGCACTGTTGGCAGAAATTTCCTCAAGTTCCTGTAGCTCTTCGTCGCTAAAGTCCCGCGTCATAAACAACATCGTGTCATAGTTGTTCTCCTGCATGCGCTTGATAGAGCTCTTTACAATTGTGTCTATCGCCTTCTCTTCCATCTTCTTGCCCGATGCTTCACTTAATTTCTTGATCATTGGCACAATCATCTTTTTGACGAATGTTGCCAATATTTTTTCGTCATAGACTTGCTTGACCACCTTTCTTACGGTTTCGGTTCGGTTGCTTGAGAGGGGGCTGTCTTTGATCTGAAGTAAAAATTGCCGATAGGTCTCGATCGTCTCCGCTTCGCCCATGAGTGCCTCGGCGCGGACAATTTTTCGTATCACGTCATGACCATAATTGGCCAAGACTTCGTCCATCTCGTCTTCACTCAAATGCCTCTGGATGAATTCACGAAAACGGATTGTGATCATTTGCGAATCTTCCATAAGGGGTGCACCATTGCCCCCCTTGGAGGCAAATACCTTCCCCATGTTGTCGATACTCTTTTCGAACTCGATCAGCTGATCCTCAGATCCTGATATAAATAAATAACGCTCAACCTGTTCTGGCGTAGCAGCAGACAAAATTCCCAAAGAGACCAGCATCAGTACTAGAGTTTTTATCATGATGTTTTCCTTAGATTTAATGATGCATTGTATCCAATAAAGGTAAACATCTCCTCAATAAAAAAAGGTACAATAGCGTCATGAAAATACAAAGCACACTTCTCGTCCGCCATGTCATTGTCTGTGCGCATACAAGAGGCGAGTGATCCAATGTTGCGCTTTATCCTTTCGCCCATGGCTGACTTGCACGTGGATGCATTACGTGTCGCTCTCATCAATGCCCTTGTTGCCCAACAGCAAGACAAAGCCTTTCTCCTTCGAATCGAAGACCACAATGAAACCCAGAGTACCCTTGCGGCTGAGAGCAGACATATTCTCGAGAAATTTGCCATCCGCCATGATCATATTTTCTATCAAAGCGAAAGCCGTCATCGACATCAACAGCTGGCCATCTCTCTGCTGGAGCGTGACAAGGCCTTTCTGTGTACTTGTTCGGCACAGACAGACCGATGCGATGGCCCATGCCGCCTCCGCACCCAAGAAGAGCTAAATACCATTCGCGACCATAATATTTCGTATTGCCTCCGAGCCAATCTGCCAGAATCCCCCATTGTTTTTACGGATACAATCCACGGGGAGATAGTAGCACAGCCCCATGATATCGGTGAAGTTGTCATCCTCGAGGCCGATGGCACTCCTTCTGTCACCTTCGCCATGGCCGTAGATGACATGCTCAATAATATTGCACACGTAATTCAATGCCAAGAGCACCTACCCCGCACGTCAAAACAGCTCCATCTGCACCAATTGCTTGACTACACCAAAGCAACAAGCTATACCCACATACCGCCTATCCTCTCAAATACAAAACCGGCCACATCTCTAACTGTCCCACTTTTGCTTCAAGAGGGCTATCTTCCCGATGCGATCCTCAACTATTTGTTGCTTCCTGATGAACAAACGCCACCAAAAGTCTTCACTCTCCCCGAAGCGGTAAATACATTTCAACTCGAAGCAATCCCCAGTACGCCACGTTTGTTTAGCCGCGACACACTCCGCGAGCTCAACCGCGAGCACATACGCCGAATGGACCCCAAGGCGCTTTCGCGACTCTACCATTTTGCAGATGACGATATCGGTCGGCTGATTCAGTGCTATCTTGATGAAGCTGCTACACTAGCGGAGCTTGATGAAAAAATACGACCCTTATTGGCTCCCAAATCCTGTACAGGTGAGATAGGAGAGAGAATGCGAGCCCTCTCAGGCTTAATAATTGGCGCCCCGTATTTTGAACAATACGATGATTTTGTCTCTTATCTTTTGACCCAAACAGGCTGGAGGCCTTCCGAGCTCTCCCTGCCACTGCGTCAGCTCATCACCGGTGCCGATCATGGCCCGGCATTGGGACGTCTTTATCCTTTTATTCGATCTTACATTACGGAGGTGGCTCGATGTCAGCCCTAGTCTTTGCCCTCGTGCAGCTGTTGCACACGGTGATAACAATTTATATCTGGGTTATCCTCATTGCCGCATTGTTTAGCTTTGTTCGGCCTGACCCCTACAATCCCCTTGTGCGCTTCATCTATCAGATGACGGAACCTGTCTTCCGATGGATTCGTCGCAGATTTCCTTTTGTTGTGACCTCGAGCATGGATCTCTCGCCATTGGTCATCCTGTTGGCCTTGCAATTTGTCGATACACTATTGATGCGGGCTGTTTTTTAGCATGAGGAAAGAGATGATGC
Source organism: uncultured Nitratifractor sp. (assembly GCA_964496735.1). GTDB lineage: Bacteria > Campylobacterota > Campylobacteria > Campylobacterales > Sulfurovaceae > S017-3. The sequence continues at coordinate 12,179 of CAZCAZ010000010.1, forward strand.
GTTTGGGGGCTCTCGTTTTGATTTTTGGACTCATATTCAGTCCACTTTTTGCTCGCACATTGAGCTACCGATCCGTGCATAGCATGCCAAAAAGTGTTGAAAAAGACTACTATATCTGGCAATACCTTCTGCAAAAAAAATCCACAAAAACCGAAGCGCAGCGCCTTATCAAGGAAGCCAAGCGCATCAATGCCAAACTTGCAAAAGCTTACCTCAAAAAAACCGGACACCATGCGCCCAAACGTCCACTCCGCCACCGCAAGCCGCTAAGCAAAAAAGAAAAAGAAATTCAAGCCAAAAACAACGCCCTCACCCTCGCGCTTCTCAAGTCAAAAAACCCTTGGGAGACCTGGAATAAGCTCTCCCCCTCCCTGCAAACATATGTCTTCAACCATGCAGGAAAGGCCGGACGCAAACAGCTTGATCATGCCATCACGCCCGAACACTACGCGCGACTCACCACACAATATGCCTTCAACCAATCCGTGCGCCGTATCCGTCGAGAACGCCTTGTGCATTGGACCAAGACTCTTCTCTTGTCACCAGCCCAGAAGCATCGCCTGTCTTATCGGACACTCGTTGCGCTGGGATTCAACGCTCTTTTGCGAAAAAAGACCTCGGTAGCCGAGCGCTACTTTCGCCTTGCCTCACAGAAATCAACCAAGCGTGAAGAGGTGGACAAGGCACTCTTCTGGGCGTATCAAAGCCGACACAACAAGCAGTACCTTCGCTCGCTCACTCAAAGCTACGATATCAATATCTACACCTTGCTTGCACGAGACATGCTGCACCTGAAATACCCACAAACTTTCAACCCAAAGCTCCCTGCTGGGCATCAACTCAGTAGAAAAATTTCTGACCCCATCTATTGGGCCAATCTCAAAAAGAAGATTTTTGATAAAAACGTTGACAAAAAATCTCTTGCACGACACTACCGAGAAGCTGATGCCGTTGGATACTACACATATATTCTCTCCAAAGCCAGTCGTGATACCAAGCAATACTTTCCTATGCCGTACCGCAAAGTGCTCAGCAAGCTCCCCAAAAGTCGCCAGGCAATCCTGTATGCCATTGCACGTCAGGAGAGCCGTTTTGTGCCAGCAAGCATCTCCACATCCTATGCGCTGGGGATGATGCAGTTTATGCCCTTTCTTGTCCGACATATCGCCAAACAGCGGCATGAAAACGTCAACTATGATGCCATGTTTGACCCTGAGACATCCCTCGTTTACGCCAACGAACATATGAACTATCTGACCAAGTGGCTTAAACATCCTCTCTTTATTGCCTATGCTTACAATGCAGGGATCGGCTACACCCGCAAGCTCATTCGCAATAAACATTTATTTAATGGCAAAGGACCCTACGAGCCCTACTTGAGCCTTGAGCTGCTTGACAACGACCAGGCTCGACACTACGGCAAGCACGTCCTCACCAACTATGTTATATACATGAACGAGCTGGGCACACCACTGAGAATGGTCGATATGCTTTCTTTTATCCATGATCCAGCCCGAACAGACAATTTCAGAAAAAGGAAACCATAGCACTATGCCCGCCTACAAAGCCATCGCTTTCACTGGCCCCAGCGGCAGTGGAAAGACCACACTGATCGAAAAGATTGCCCAAGCCCTCGTGCCCACTCGCCAAGTCGCCATTGTCAAACATGACCCCAAAGACAAAGCCATCTTCGACCATCCTGGCAAAGACAGTGATCGGTTTTATCGCACGGGTGCTGATGTCGCCGTGGTTTCGCCGGCTCGCACCACGCTCTTCACTCATGCTTCCCGCGAAATCACTGAAATAGCTGAAATGTTTGGTGCCTATGATTTACTGATGGTTGAGGGACTCAAGACGCTCCCGCTTCCTCGCCTCGCTGTTTTTCGCGATACGATCGAGACAGACTATCTGGCCGTGGTCGAAGCCCTGGCCGTTGACCATTCTGTTGATCTTGCCTCCTACGCCTTGCCCGAACACCTCACCGTGCTTGATCTTAACGACACAGAGAGTATAATCGCATGGATTGATGCCCACGCTATCACCTTCAAAGGAGCTTCCAATACATGAAAACCATTCTTGATTCGATCAAAACCATTGCTGTCAGCGTCGATGCACTGATTAACGAGGGAGATCTCGGCTACAGCACACATCACAATGCCACCGGAGACAATCAGCTCAAAATGGATGTTGCTAGCGATAAGGTCATTGAAGAATACCTTAGTGCCTTGGCACATGTTCGCGCCATTATCAGTGAAGAGAAGGATGAAGTGCAGGTACTTGACCCCAAAGCTCCCTACACGATCTGCTACGATCCACTCGATGGCTCAAGCATTGTGGATGCCAATTTTTCCGTGGGATCCATCTTTGGGATTTATGATGGCGAGCCAACAGGAGCAACCTTGCTAGCGGCTGTTTATGTGATCTATGGACGGCATATTGAAATGGTTTCTGTCGAGCGTGGTTCTCAGCCGATCCGTCAACGCTTTTTTCATGGGACATGGCATATCATGGATACGGATTTCTCGCTCAACAATAAAGGCAAACATAACGCTCCAGGCGGAACGCAACAGAACTGGCCTCCATTTCACAAGACCTATATCGATGGCCTCTTTGCTGAAGGGTATCGCCTCCGATACAGTGGCGGCATGGTGCCTGACTTGCATCATCTCCTTGTCAAAGGCGGCGGGATATTCAGTTACCCATCCACCAGTGATGTCCCAGATGGTAAATTACGCACCCTTTTTGAGGTGCTGCCTTTTGCACTGATCTTTGAGGCTGCCGGCGGTCAAGCAATCGACCATCACGGCAAGCGTCTCCTTGAGATAGCACCTCGTCATCCCCACGATACCACTCCATGTTTCTTTGGCTCCAACTATGAGATTGACAAACTCAAAGATGCATACGGTGTCGCCTGATGGGGCAGGCCATGGATCGATACGAAATTGCCCTTGAAGACAAAACAAAAGAGCTACAAGTCTGCCAACAAGAGCACGGCCACAAAAGTTGTCTCCCCTGTGACCAACTCAACAACTGCCCTCTCCGAGACGCCTATGTCCACGCTGTCTATGAAAGCATGAACAAAGGCCAAGGTGGCGGATTTGAATTCTAAGGAACCCTTGCATGCGTTTACTCTCTCTCGTCACCTTTATCTGGGCTTTTTCCTTCTCATTTATCGGTGTGTATCTCGCCGGAAAACTTGATAGCTACTTTGCTGTTCTGATCCGTGTCGCCCTGGCCTCGCTGATCTTTATTCCTTTTACCAACTTTCAGCTTCCCAATCATTTTAAACTCAAGATTATGGGGATAGGAATCATCCAGATCGGACTAATGTATCTCTTTTTTTACAAATCTTTTCTCTTTCTTAGTGTCCCCGAAGTGTTGCTCTTCACAATCTTCACTCCAGTCTATGTGACGGTTATCTACGATGTATTGAAGGGGCGTTTTAACCCGCTATATATCGTCACAGCCTCTTTGGCAGTCGCTGGAGCCTGGGTGATCAAATCCTCCCAGATTAATCCAGGATTTTTTGCAGGATTTTTGATGGTTCAGGGTGCCAATGTTTCTTTTGCACTCGGGCAGGTACTTTACAAAAAACTCCTTGAAAATCCGGAACTCAAAGATGTTCGTCAGTCTACCATTTTTGGTTATTTTCATTATGGAGCCCTGATGATCTCTTTGGCTGCTTTCCTTCTCTTTGGCAACATGGACAAGACCACCCCTACTCCGACCCAATGGGGTGTATTGCTATGGCTTGGTATCGTCGCTTCCGGCCTGGGATATTTCCTATGGAATCGGGGAGCCACACAGGTTGACAGCGGCATCTTGGCCATCATGAATAATGCCGTAGTACCTCTAGGGCTGATTGTCAATCTGTTGCTGTGGGGGCGATCAATTCACTATACCGCACTGCTGATTGGTGGAGGGTTGATTCTTGCGGCCTTGTGGCTGCACACCATGATTCTTGGGCGCAGCAGGACATTGACCTGAGCCCAAAAGCACTTTTTTGCTATTCTTTTACACAACTATCCTAGGAGCATTTTATGCACGCACTTACTTCAGAATCACGCACCATCATCGAAAACGCCATCCGCACCGTTCCTGATTTTCCCAAGCCCGGCATTCAATTCAAAGATATCACCACGCTACTGGGCGATCCTGAGGCTTTTGGCCTACTTATGGATCACCTGCAGGCTCGCTATAGTGATTATAGTCTTGACTATGTAGCTGGGATTGATGCTAGGGGGTTTATCTTTGGGGCTGTATTGGCCGATCGCCTGAATGTTGGCTTTGTGCCTGTGCGCAAAAGCGGCAAGCTTCCCTATACCACTGTAGCAGAAAAATATTCACTCGAATATGGTTTTGATGAGGTGGAGGTTCACATTGATGCTTTTGGAGAAAATGGCAAACAGCCCAGCGGAAACCCGTCACGTGTTTTGCTTATTGATGACCTTTTGGCGACAGGAGGGACGGCTGCAGCCGCTACGACACTGATCGACCGTTTGGGGGCTGATTGCGTCGAAGCGTGCTTTTTGCTCGAGCTTGACTTTTTGAAGGGCCGCGAGAAACTGGCGACCACAGTATACTCGGTCATCATCTAGACATTGATGGCGTCCAGAGTGCGTCGATATAGAAGAGCCTCAAGTATCACACCCGAGCAATGGATGCGATCTTGAACAAATACTATCGTCCCAATGCGTAACCAATACCACTGCGGTTCTCTAGTAGTGTTTTTGGTAACTTTTTTCTCAAATGGCGCACAAAGGATCGTATAGCATTTTCAGTAGGAAGACTCTCACCCCAAAGCTCTACGATCTCCTCATATGTCACGAGGCCTTTACGTGCCAGCATTTTTAAAAATCCAATCTCACGTACAGAGAGATTGTGAAATATCCCATCATAGATAATGGTCAGATGGGCATTGTTGAGCAGTACATCCGGAGCCAGCTCGAGAATATCTTCATTGGAAAAATTCTCATTGAGCTTGGTTAATATCGTATGGATCTTCTTGGGAGTCAGCGGCTTGATAATCTGCAAATCCAATTTCAGCTCATCTGATTCTGCCAAGTAGTCATCTTGGGCATAAGCCGCAATGACTACAATAGGGATATCCTTGTCTACTGCTCGAATCCGGCGGATAAGCTCCAGGCCATTGAGGCGTGAAAGTTCCAAGTTTACAAAAGCAATATCTACTGAATTGGTACGGAACATATCCCAAGCCTCAACACCATCTCTGGCTACATACAGATGGCCAAGAAAATTATCAAAAACGCCCCTAATGCCCTCCAGAACTTCGGCTTCATCTTCAACCAAAAGGACGGACTTTGTCGTCAATAAATTATACATTTTTTTCCCCACATAAGATTATAGCCCACCTGCTTTTGAATGGCAAAGTAAAAGCTCGACGCATTATAGCACAATTTTATGGCAAAATAGTGTCTAGGGCTAAACACGCCATTTTATGAGAACTTGCTCCTTGGCATAAAATCCGTGATGACGTATCGGTCGATAAAAACGATGCTCAAACAATCCCTTTCCGTGCAGACGATCTTGATAAGTGTATGCACGATCATAACGGTAATATCTCCCATCAAATACAAAGCCGTACCGATCAAAATAACCGTAATGGTATCTGTGCTTATCATTAAAAGCTGCTCGTTCATACAGGTAGGTCAGATACCACTGGCGTCGGTAATGTCGATAGCCGTGCTGGCGATGAGGACGAGAGGGGATCCATCTGTAGCCATCATGGGGTTGATACTGCTCATCATAGTATCCCTGCTCATCAACAAACCAGCCACCTCCAACATAGCGCCCCAGTTTCTTCCCATGGTATCGTGATGAGTGCTGGTAATGCCTGCTGTGTTGTTTTATTGAGGTATGATGTGAATGTCGATATTGACTCAGTGTGCGAAATGACCGTTTGACGGCATGCGTGTGCCGCACTGACCCCATTGTCTTTTTCTTCTGAATTATCCGACGCTTATGGGGCGAGGCTTTATGCGTTTTGGTATGTTGTGCTCGTGTTGATTGTGCTGGCTGATGTCTTGCTGTATCCTGTATCTGTCGTATTGCATCGCTGGCGGTCGCCGCATGGATGTGGGTAGTCAAGGCGGCCAATGCCGCCAAAGTAATGATACGTTTCATGATGAACTCCTTATTATGTATAGTCCTTGCCTCAGCAAGAAAGATAAGGCCTCAACTAACTTGGGCATTCGAAGTATAGGGATCTATCGTGAAGAAGGCGTGAAGTAATGGTGAGGAAATCGTGAAGCGTCTCTTGACTGCCTCAATGAAAACGATGCAAGAAAGTCAAGACGTCTCGAGCCAAAGCATTCGGTACCTCTTGCATGGGAAGATGTCCGACATTTTCATACAGTGTCAGCTGGCTGTTGGGGATGATGCGATGCAGTGCGTGCGCACTGCTGACATCGATCAGTTTGTCTTGCTTTCCCCATACAATCAGCGTGGGAATTTTGATCTTTTTGGCCTTGCGTGAGAGTTGATTGCGGACGTTCAAATCTTTGTCATATATATAGGGAGTCTGTTGTGCGGTCAGCGGGTTATTTTTGCGTCGCATATCGGCAAGATACTTGAGAACAAAAGACGGCACATAAGGTCTACGCTCCATCACCAAGTTTATAACATCCTGCATGTCTCTTTTGTTTTTTGTTTTGTAAATAAGTCTTTGTTTGTCGGTCTGAGCAAAATGAGAAAATTTGGCCTCATGCTTGCCTTTGACGCTCATGGCATCTACGAGCACCAAGGCCGACACCGGGTACTTGCTTGCATATGTAAGTGCAACACCGCCGCCCATCGAGTTGCCTATTAGTGCAAATTTATTAGAGCCAAAGAGAGACAAAAATGTGTGCAATCTCCTGCTTTGTGCGTCCAGCGAATAATCGATCCCCATAGGCTTCGAGCTCTCTCCGTATCCTATCTGATCGGGCACAATTAGGTGATATTTGTTGTGGAGCTTTTTGGCAAACAAGAGCCACGTTTCTTTGCTGTCTGTAAACCCATGGAGCAGTACAAGGGTCCTGTCGCTATGGATACTGTTCTCATAGTAGCGCACGAAGAGCCCGCTTCCAATCGCTTTGGTTTTGGGCACCAGTCCAGCCTGTTGGGCTCGGTGTTCCATGGTGGAGATGTATATCTTTTCACCACTGCACCCTGCAAAGGCAAAAGCCAAAACAGCAAAGCTTGTAAGTCTCTTCATGGTCTTTCTTGAGGTAAATGTATCATGATCATTTGATCGTTCAGGGTGCCGGATACTCCGTTGGCTCACTGGCTAGCTCCTGTAGATACTCCTTGATCTCCCTGAGGAAGCTTGGAAGAGAATGAACATAATAAGATGACACACCGTACAGTATATCAAAGTCATCCAGCGTCCCATCAATATACCACAACGAGCGCCCGGGATCTACAGGGTTGTTGGGGCTATCCAAATCGCTGATGTTTCTTCGGTAGGACGGGTTACTCAAAAAAGCCAACTCCTCTCTCAGCGGTGGAAAAAGGTGTCGGTATATACCATTATCAAGTAGCAGGGGATTGAAGCGCTGATCGTCTACATAGTAGATATCACCGATGATGTGGAAACGAAACAAACCGTCTCCGTCTTGCTGGCTATCTCCATCCGTTACAAACTCTTTTGGAAAAGCGTAATTGACGATGTTATGCGTACGGACTAAAAATTCTTCTTCGTCGTATCCCTCGGTCCCCAGGGAGTCCTTGATGTAGTCAATGGTGTTTTGGCTGAGAGAGAGACTATCAAAGTTGTACGCTTTTATATTTTGGGACAATGCCACAAAAGCCGACAAACTCCCGCCAAGGCTGTGTCCGGTCGAGAGGAGCCTTGCATCGGGATAATCGGATGCATAGCGATCCGCCAGCGCCAAAGCATCTTCGTATTGTTTGGCCAATTCTCCTGATTGGATTTTGCCATCCGTTACCCAATCTGAAGCACCCGCCTCTGATCCTCTGTAGGCAATGACGATGGTAGAATTTTTTTTGAAGACTGATGCATTGAACCCTTCGTTCCCAGAGACAGTTTCCAGCCTTGTCCATCCATAGGGTGCACCATATGGCTTACTTGTGTACTCGTTGAGCTTCAAAAACTCCAGAGCTTTTTTGGCCTGATTGACGGATGGTGGATTGTTTTTTCTGTATATGCGTCCATAAATATTGGGCTGAAGTGCTCCCGAGCTATCATGAAGCATTTCCTTGTACACATTACCCAAATAGATAAAGTCAACTACGGCATTATTGATCGTGCGAAAATAGTGCTCCAGGTAGCTGTTGCTTCCAAAAGCATGCGTAAATGTCATTGCGCCAATGAGTAGTATTTTGTAAAATGATTTCATTTTGCCCCCTAATAGCAGTTGACGCTATTATACTGAGGAATCAATTATAATATACTTTAATACATATGATAGTCACTGGCGTGGAAGAGTCACGTCAAGAAACCCACTGTAGGGTTCCAGTACTTGACGTGTAGGCAGAGATTTAGTCTAAGAGTTTATTCAACTCTTCCACTGAAGCGGCATGTTCGATCTTGCTAACTTTATTGTGACTGAGCGTCATGACAATCACACTATCGACTTGTTGTCCTTTTTTGAGTTTGGCGGCCATGGTTTTGTCGTAAATCAACAAAATAGGATAGGCACTCTTGCGAAAGTCGGGCATTGCAAAGGTGTTGAGGATAACCGTAGGCATACCGCTGACATCCGCTACAGGGACGATCTTTCGATCAGTGAGATAGTCTGATTTTTCATGAAAAGCCATCCAGGAACGGAAGATATGTCCCGTAGGCTTGGTAAAAACAAAGATCAGTTTCTTAGTGTCGGCAGGGAGTGTATGGGGGTTGTCAAACTGGTCAGGCAACGTAAAGCCAATCTGCGAACCGATCCCGAAAGGCTTGCTATCGGGTGTCACACTCAAGCTGAACTTGGACGGATCGTAATTGCTGCTGCCGTTTATGGCAAACAGAGCGCCCACGGCGATGAGAATTAAAAGTACGAGACTTAAAAGTATTTTTTTCATGGTAAGGTTTCCTTGTTGTGATGTCGCGGCATTGTACACAAAAGAGATTAACCCCGTATTGGCTTTATTATTGTTGTACAAATGTTTTATTTAGCTTTAGTATGAAATATGTTATGATCACGCTGTCATACCTACAGGCGCACCGACAAACGCGCCTGCAATTCAAAAGGAGAATACCATGATAAAAACACTACTCGTAGCCTCTATGGCTACTGCAACCCTCTATGCCGGAGGCGTCACCAAGCTCGACCTCAACGCCAAATACGGCGCGACAAACTTTCACACCAAAGGGGCAGAAAATTTTGCCAAGCTGGTAGATAAGTACAGCAATGGAACCGTCAAGATCACCGTCCATGCCGGCAGCTCACTCGTCAAAGGCAATCCGCTCAAAGCCGTCAAAGACGGCACCGCACCCATGACCGATATGTTTATCCCCTTCACCGCTGGTGGAGGCAAGGTCTTTGGCATCTCAGCTCTGCCTTTTGTCGCCAACAGCTACGACGATGCCTTCAAGCTCTACCAGCTCTCCAAGCCTGCTTATAATGCCGTAGCCAAAAAATGGAACCAGAAAATGCTCTACGCTGTCACATGGCCTCCGAGTGGCATCTATACCAAGCATGCCATCCATTCCACTGCGGACTTCAAGGATGTCAAAGCCCGTACCTACGACAAAAACTCCGCCAATTTCGTCAAGATGGCGGGCGGTAATGCCGTAGCGCTTCCATGGGGTGAAGTCTATTCGGCATTGCAGACTGGGATGGTCAATGGCGTAGTCACGTCATCGGCTTCTGGCAAGGATGGTAAGTTATGGGAAGTGCTGAACCATTTCACCAAAATCAACTACGCCTACCCTCTCCAGGCTGTCACCATCAATCTGGACTACTGGAATGCGCTCAACAAAGACCAACAAGCCGCCATGCTCAAAGCTGCCAAGGAAATCGAGGCCGCTCAATGGGAAGCAAGCAAGCACGAAGATGCTGTCGCGCTCAAGACTTTGGCTGATCACGGCATGAAGATCGCCCAGGCCAGTGACAAACTCAACGCTGAGCTCAACGCCGTAGGGAAAAAACTACTCGAAGCGTTCCTCAAAGATGCCGGAGATGACGTCAAGAAAATCTTCGCAGCGTACAAATAAACAGTATGCTTTCACGGCTTGCAACCTTCAACAAACAGCTCTCGACCTTGGGAGCCTCCCTCTCGGCACTGCTGATCGTCGCCCTCGTGGTGCTGATCATGGTCGAGATCATCGGGCGGTCATTTTTTGACTACTCAACAATGCTGGCCGATGAATACAGCGGGTATTTTTATCTCGCTGCCATCTTCCTCGGGTTGGCCTACACCTTCAACGAAGAGGGCCACATCCGTATCCGTATCGTCACCGACCGATTGGGTCGCAGTGCAAAGCGATGGGTAGACATACTCGCCGGTCTTATGGCACTTACTATTCTGCTTTTCGCCTTGTACTACAGTTGGGATTTTATGGTTGAATCCAAAGAGATGGAGATGCTCTCCGAAGGGGTATCGGAGACCCCACTCTACCTGACACAAATACCGATCGTGGTCGGCTTGACACTTTTTGCACTGGCGGCCTTGACATTTGTACTCCGAAAGGTTTTTGATGATCAGTGATCCCTTGATACTCTCTGTTGTGCTTATGGGTGTGATGTTTGTGTTTCTGCTGAGCTCTATTTGGATCGGAGTGTCGCTGATGCTCACCGGAATGGCAGGGATGCTTCTCTACGAGCACCATTTACCACCGACGATCAGTCTGCTTGGCAAGGCAGGCGATTTGCTTGCCGGTTCGCTGTATGATTCGCTCAACTCTTGGTCACTCGCTGCCTTGCCGATGTTTATCCTCATGGGGGAGATCCTCTACCACTCCTCTATCTCTACTCGCCTACTCAACGGCCTTATCCCCTGGCTCACCCACATCCCTGGGCGACTGCTGCATGTCAACGTCGCAGCATGCTCACTCTTCGCCGCTGTATCGGGCTCTTCCGCGGCCACGACTGCCACCGTGGGCAAGATCACCCTCCATGAACTCAAGCAGAGAGGCTACAGCAAGA
>CAZCAZ010000011.1:0-21920 GCA_964496735.1 uncultured Nitratifractor sp.
GCTTGCCGCGCAGGTAGGTTGCTGCCTGAGTCAAGATACGTCCGAAGGTCTGTCCTTCGGCATCGATCAGGATCCAGTCGCGCTCCACCTCAAAAGGCTTGGTGACTTTGGTCATTTTCATGATGGGTTTCCTTGTGGTTTCTAAAGCATAAAGGTTTATGGCTTTTGTGGATGGGATTGTAGCGGGTTAAACTTAAAGTGTATTGAAATTCAGTTTTGTTTAAGATATTGATTCTTTATTTGTTTGTCTTTATCGGTTCTTCCTGTTTGTTTTTTCTTCTTTGCAGCACCACAAAGAAGAAAAGGCGAGGGACTGACGTTACTTTTCGAATGCCATTGCCAAAATCTTTTACCTACTTGATCTCTTTTTTGGAGACGGAATTCATACAGAGGAAATCGGCGTGATCTCTATTTGATTCTCCAGCAGATAGACAATCTTCCCTTCGGTACGCTTCCCAAGAATTTTTTCGATCGCCTGCATGTAGTAGCGCACCTGTGTTTCATGGTGGGAGGCAAATTTGCGAGAGCTTTTATAGTCGATGACGGTGCAGTAGTCTTCGTATTCGAGGAGGAGGTCGATTTGTTTGAATTCACCTTGGTAGGCCAGGGATTGCTCGCGGTGTTGTGTGGCGTTGCTTAGCATATGGGTAAAGGGCTTATGCGCGATCAGGCGGGCAATACGGCTGCGAATATCATCGAAATGTTCCTCCTGAAGCAGGCGGCCGTAGCGGTTGCGGACTGCTTTCAGGGCGCTATCCATTTGATCTGAAGAGAAGGCCGGAAGCATTTCCAGACCGTAGTGGAGGGCAGTACCCAAGAGGATGGCTTGGTGGTCACGCTCCTCCTCGTCATCGCGGGTTGGCTTCTCCTGATAGCCGTAGTTGCGAAGGGTGGGGGTTGTGTTTGTGTTGGCTTCGGCCTGCGTTGGGCTTGATGTACGATCAAGGGAAGCGTGTACGATGTCGCGGTTTGCAGCAAGCGAGCCGAGCTGAATAGGCTCCATGCCCAAGATATCGAAAACAGAGCTTTTGGCTTTTTTGAGGATGGTCATACCCACTGCGGCGCGGGTGAGGGCGACGTAGAGGAGGTTGAGGCGGTCTTTGTCGGATGCACGCTGCTTGCCGTCGCGGGTGAGCGCGTAGGTTGCATCGAAATATTCTCGCCCCTTCATTCGGTAAAAGATGTGTGCGACGCGAAGATCGTCTCGATAATCGAGCATCAAGGGTGCGGTATCGGGGCGAGCACGAGTCAGGCGGTCGAGAAGAATCACATGGTCGAACTCCAGACCCTTGGAGCCGTGGATGGTCATGATCTGCGCCCCATGGATGGTGTGGGCGGCTACGGCAATACTCGAGAGAGAGAACTCTTCGAGAAAGGTGGCAATATCGTCAAAACTTGCGGCAAATTCGAGCAATTTGAGCAAATTGGGATCGTCATCAAAATAACCAAAATCCCGCATAAGCCTGTCGATCATTTGCAAGGGCGACATGAAAGCAGTGTAGCCAGTGATCTGTGCGTGCGAAAGGGTGATGCCGATGCGTTCGAGCATGGCTTCGGCATCGATGGGTGCCCCTCGGTAGAGATAGTCCATCATGGCGACAATGGCAGCGATTTTTGGCTGAGTGCGCAAAGAGCTGGATGTTTTGAGGCGGGTGGGAATTTGAGCGTCGAGCAGGGTTTGTTGGAGGGCTTGGCCGTCTTTGTTGGTGTGCACCAAAAAGGCCATATCGTCCCAGTCGATTCCATGCGCATGGAGCCGTTGCGCTGTGGCACAGGCGAGAGCGAGAGCGTCTTCCTCATCAGAGAGTTCTTGGACATGGACGTAGCCTGCCTCTTCGCGCCCATCAGCAGTACGGAGTCCATGGGCCCGTTGCGGGGTATAATCCAAAATACGCTTTTCAAACCAGCGGTTGACCTGCTCGACGACGTGGCGGGAGGAGCGGTAATTGGTGTCCATGGGCTGGATGGTGATGCCGTAGGTGGCGGCTACTCGGTCGAAGAGCTCCTCGACCCCACCCCGAAAGCGATAAAGAGACTGTTTGGTGTCACCCACATAGAAAAAAGTACGGAAATCTCCCTGACCTTTTCCGGCGAAGATTTCATCGATCAAAGGCTTAAGCAGGAGAAATTGAAGCGTAGAGGTGTCCTGAAACTCATCGAGAAGAATATGTTGGAACCGAGCGTCGATCTTGAAAGTGAGGAAGTCGTGGCTGATGCTCTCGTGCAGCAGGCGGTACGTGAAATATGTCAAGTCATCAAAGCTAAGCACGCCGCTTGATTTGGCTAGGCTGATGCGGGTGTTTCGGTAGTGGTCATACAGCCCAAAAAGATGCTCAAGAACCCGTGCTTCTCGGTGGATAGCCCATTGGCGCAACAGCGACCTCAGATTCTCATACAATGATGCAATCTCTTCATTGACGATTTTGCTAAACCAGCTGTGCTCTGAGAGGTGTGATTTTTCCCAGAATTTTTTGGCAAAGAGTTCCGGGATGGATTGGGTCTGAAACTGACCGATGGCGCGTGAAGTAGCCTTGGCTTGCGCGAGAGCTTGAAGCATAGAATGATGGAGGCTCTCGATTTGTTCTTCAAGTGATCGGAGTGTGCTCTGGGTGGGCGTGGGTCGAGAAGGAAGGAGGGGATCAATGGTGTAAAAATGGTGCAGCAGGCCAAGGATTTTGGTAAAGCGTTTGTCCTCGATATTGAGAGAGAGTTGCACCAAGTCGGCCATGTGGCCGCCGCGATAGACTTCATCGAGGAAGTGCTGGACGGTATCTTGAGGATCGTCTTCGCGTGTCGCAAAGGTAGGCTCCAGTCCGATTTCGAGCGAGGAAGCACGCAGAATGGAGGCAAAAAAGCTATCCAATGTGACGATATGTCCGGGAAGAGAAAGGAAGCGGCGCAACACCTTGGGCTGGCGAGCGAGAAGCTCCGTATGTGAGAGGCCCGTCTGGTGCAGCACATCAGCGACGAAAGGATCATCCGCCGGTTTGTCTCCCAGTTCCCGTAGTGAATCAACCACCCGCTGACGCATCTCGGCCGCCGCTTTGTTGGTAAAGGTCGCCGCAAGGATCGAGGCAGGAGACTCTCCCATAAACAACAACGCCACATAGCGCGATGCCAGCGCAAAGGTCTTGCCACTGCCGGCACTGGCGGAATAGGCGAGGTGGGGGTGGAAGGTCATGAGAGAATCTTTATACTCAAAGCGCTGTGGGGTTGAAATCTAGCAAAATCTCTGTCGAAGGTTACGAGGGTGTCGCAATGGGTTTCGGCGGTTTTGAGGTGGATGGCGTCATTGATAGTATGGCAGGCGTCGATCTGTTTGCAGAGAGCGTAAGCCTCCAATGTGGTCTCTCTGGTGTGTTGTGCTGTGGCATATTCTGAAAAAAAATCAATCAGATCCGCATAATGCCCATCGACCTTGTTTTTCGCCAAAACAAAAATGTATTCGCTCAGAACCAGTGGAGAGATCATCATGGTCTCCTGTTCGATTGCTTCAAAAATATATTGCCGTGCCAGTACTAATTTTTCGGCATCCTGATCCAGTGTGAAATAGATCAAAACATTGGTATCAAAAAATGTCACGGTACATCGCTTCGGGCATTTTTATCAGATCAATGTTCGGGTCGATTTTGACGGGATTGGCACTGAGTTTTTTGAGACGATCGGCCTGTTGCTTCCCCTTGTTCCTCTTGCGATCCAATACGTCTTCTACCATGCCATAATATTTTTCACTCAAAAAATACCCTTTGGTTTTGTTGCGTTTTTTATCCACGATCTGTACGATGTCGATGTTGTCCAGTTTGTGAAGATTGCGCTGAATATCGGAGATGGAAAGCGTTTGCATAGATGATCCTTTTCATATATGATATTATTATTATATGAAAATAAACCTGATCTAGCGATTAAACCAAAAACACCTTCGTCACGATCGCCCCCTGAGCGCCGAGCACCAACGCCTGCTCGATGTCAGCGGTCTTGGAAGGGCCGGAGAGAAACAGGCCGAAATCATCGATCCCCAGCTCGGCGATGCGGACATAGGCCTCGTGCATTGTCGGCAGCAGAGCAACGCGCGGCAGGAGGATCGCCAGATGCTCGGGGAGGGTGTAACGGGTGCGGTCATCGGTCGGACGGTGGTCGATCCAGCAGGCTCCATTTTCAATGACGCCGAAATGGGCGTAGAGGAGGGTGGGGGTGTGGCCGTTAAAATATGCGGTGAGGGTGTCGGGGGTCGGCGCCTCATCGGCAGAGAGCGTGATACACTCCCCGCCGACGCTTTGGATGGTTTGAGCAAAAATGGCTGCGGCTTCATCGGGGTTTCCGGGCGAAAAGCTGTGTTCGGGGATGGCAGGCAGATCGACGGCGGTATCTGTTGGAGTATTGCGGCGAATGGCAGAGAGAATGGTATTGCGATCCATGGAGGCTCCCAGAGTGTTTGGACTATTTTACCGAAAATTGCATGAGAGAGGTTTGGTAAAAGAGTCTCCCGATAAACATAAACAAGGAGGAGAAACTCTGTGGGGGGGGGTGTAAACAAAAAACAAGTTCGAAGGTCAAGCCCAACCTTCTGATAATGGTATTGTAACGGATGGGCGTTAACCTTCGGTCAATAGGGAGTAAATGGATGGTTAATGGGTGTCAACATCTTTTTTCGGATGCCATGCCGTAGGGGTTGTACCCTTACAGCACCCTACGACGTTTGTGAGCTTTTTCTTTGTTTATATAGTTGTGCGAAACTTTTCGGTGCAAACTCCGGCAGTTCGCGTCCGCGTCCCCAGACGTTGAGGTGGGTATAGAGTATGGATCGGGGGAGGAATCTGTTCGCCCATTTCACGCTACCAAAGAGGATCTTGGCGCGTAGTGGGGTGCGGAGCATCCAGGCTCCAGTGCGGTAGAGGCGGCGCTTGTTTGGGGGCATGTGTCCACGATCGACGTACGCTTTGCGCCAAGCGTAGAGTTGATGATGCAGATCGATGTGGGCGGGGCAGATGTCGGTACAGCTGCCGCACAATGTACAATTGTAAGCCAGATCACCGTGTTGCTTGAGATCGCGGGAGGCGGCCAGAGAGGAACCGATGGGGCCGGGGACGGGGTAGTCGTAGCTGTGGCCGCCGCTGCGCCGGTAGGTGGGGCAGGTGTTCATGCAGGCGCCGCAGCGGATGCAGTGGAGAGCCTGGCGGGCTTCGGGTTGAGCCAGTAGAGCGCTTCGGCCGTTGTCTACGATGACGACATGGAGTGCGCCGCCGGACTTGGGTCGGCGAAAATGACTGGTATAGGTCGTCACCGGCTGACCGGTGGCACTGCGCGCCAGCAGGCGAGTAAAAATGCCGAGGTGTTCCAGCGAGGGGACAAGCTTCTCGATCCCCATGCTGGCGATATGCAAATCGGTGATCGCTGTGCCCAGGTCGGCGTTGCCTTCGTTGGTGCAGACGACGAACATTCCCTCCTCGGCAACGCCGAAATTGACACCGGTGATCGCGGCATCGGCGGAAAGGAAATGGTCGCGCAGGTGTTTGCGGGCGGCGTGGGTGAGGTAGGCCGGATCGCTGTTTCCTGGTTCGGTGCCCATTTCCTGTGCGAACAGTTCACCCACCTGTTCCTTCTTGAGGTGAATCGCCGGGAGGACGATGTGACTGGGGGGCTCATGGCGCAGCTGGACGATCCGCTCCCCGAGATCGGTATCAATCACCTCGATACCGTGTGATTTCAAATGGGGGTTGAGGCCACACTCTTCGGTGAGCATGGACTTGGATTTGACCACTTTTTTAGCACCATACTGGGTGAGAATGTCCGTGACGATGCGGTTGTGAGCTGCTGCATCGGCCGCCCAGTGAATGTGGATGCCATTGTGCCGGGCATTGCGCTCAAATGTTTCAAGATAATCAGCCAAATGTGCCATGGTATGAGCTTTAATCTGAGAGGCGGTGTGGCGGAGAGCTTCCCACTCGGGCAGGGATTTGGCGGCGGTGTCACGTTTTTGGCGGACGAACCAGAGGGCCTGGTCATGCCAGCGACTGTGGGCGGTGTCGGCTAGGAAGGCGGCGGATCGGGCAGAGTGGTTCATGCTTGCCCCGCTTTTGGATTGTATGTATAGTGTTCGCATATCTCCTGCCGCGTAGGGTGGACAACAGCCCGCCTTTCAGAGTGGCCATCATGGGAAAATATTTTATGGGTGATCGATAAAATTGCATGCAATTTTTGGTGACCTATTGCCGACCCTACGCGGGGAGGTGTGCATGAAGTGTGTATGCATATCATGTGACCATCCCTGCCAATATCTCCGCCAC
This sequence comes from uncultured Nitratifractor sp., assembly GCA_964496735.1. Classification (GTDB taxonomy): domain Bacteria; phylum Campylobacterota; class Campylobacteria; order Campylobacterales; family Sulfurovaceae; genus S017-3. The sequence continues at coordinate 6,285 of CAZCAZ010000011.1, forward strand.
ATGCACGGTCTTGATCGTTCGCTTTTCCCGGCGGGCGATGCCGTCGAGATGCATCAGACATGAGCTGTCAAATCCGGCGAGGTACTCCGCCTGTGTCGCCTCAGCATGGTTGAGTTTGTCCTGACCCATTCGCACGGAGATCGCCGGCTCGTTGACGCTAAAGGTGCCGCCGAATCCACAGCATTCGTCCGCTCGCTCCATTGGCAAGAGGGTGATATCATCGACTTTGCGCAGGAGATTCTCGACCTTGGAGCTATAGGGCAGAGCCAGTTCACTGCTCACTCCCAGCTCCAGCTCCCGCAGTCCGTGGCAGCTTTGGTGAAGTGTGACAGTATGAGGAAAAGAGACGCCGAAATGCTCCGGCTGGACGATATCGTGGAGGAATTCAAGGATCTCGTAGGTGTTTTGCTGGATAGCAGGGTAGGCTGGATCGTCACCGACATAGGGATCATAATGGTGCCGGACCATTCCCGTGCAGCTGGCACTGGGAGCGATGATGTAGTCGTAGCCATCAAAGACCCGCAGAAAATTCTCTGCCAGTGGCTGGACGTCGGCGTGCGCCCCACTGTTGGCAAAGGGCTGTCCGCAGCAGGTTTGCCCCTCAGGATACGCCACATCATAGCCAAAACGCTCCAGCAGGGTCATTGTCGCCATGGCGACATTGGGGAAGATATGGTTGATGTAGCAAGGGATGAAAAGAGCGACGCGAGATTTGGCCATGGGTCGGGCTCCTTGTGTGTGAAGAAATTATAACATAATGCATTTAATTGTATCTTTGTTGTAAACTTTGATCGGTTTTAAGGCACCTTGGGCTACAATGGGGCGTAAACATTTCCAAAGGAGAATACATGAACAAAACACTCAAGCTTACCGCACTGATTGGTGCTGTTGCTCTAATGGCCACCCCGTTGGCTGCCAAAAAAATCAAATGGAAGCTGGCCGAGACTTGGCCATCAACGCTCACCCCGTTGGCATCGCCTCCGGCCAAAGTGGCCGCACTGGTCAAAGAGATGACGGATGGTAAATTTATCATCAAAGTCGAGGGCAAAGAGAAGCACAAAGCGCCTCTGGGAATCTTGGATATGGTCAAAGGTGGCCAGTACCAGATGGGTCATAGTGGCTCGTATTACTGGAAAGGCAAAGACATCAACACGGTTTGGTTCTGTACGGTACCTCTGGGAATGACTCCTTCTGAGCAGTATGCATGGTTCTACTACGGCAACGGCAAGAAATACATGAAAGAAGTGTACAACAAGTTTGGTATCTATAACTATCCTGGCGGTAACACCGGTAACCAAATGGGCGGTTGGTTCCGCAAAGAGATCAAGAGTGTCGAGGATCTCAAGGGTCTGAAAATGCGAATCCCAGGACTCGCCGGAGAAGTGTTTGCCAAGCTGGGCGTCAACGTCACCAACATCCCTGCCGGCGAGCTCTATACTTCACTGGATCGTGGTACGATCGATGCCCTCGAGTGGGTCGGGCCAGGTATGGATATCAAAATGGGCTTCCACAAAGTAGCACCGTACTACTATACCGGCTGGCATGAGCCCGCATCTGAGATGCAATTCATGGTCAATCAAAAAGCCTTTGATAAGCTACCAAAAAACTATCAGGTTATTCTTGAGACTGCCATGAAGGCTGCCACGTTTGATATGTATGTCGAAAACTTCTCCGCTTCACTTGAGGCATGGTCTAAAATGAAGAAAGACTTCCCAAATATCAAAGTCAAAACCTTCCCCAAGCCGGTACTCAAAGCACTCCAAAAAGCTGCAAAAGATGTGTACGAAGGCTATGCAGCCAAGAACGCCAAATTCAAAGAGATCTACACCGACTACACAGCGTATATGAAAAAAGCCCGCGCATGGACCATGATGATGCAGGGTGGCTACCTCAAATTGAGCGAAGAGCTCGAAATCACCAAATAATACCAATCCCTACACGGCCTCGTGCCGTGGGAGATTCACCATCTGTGAAGTGTGACGTATGCTGCTGTGCATGCATCACATTTGACGCATGATGAACGATATACAAAAGGATAGAAATGCTGATAGCCCTAGAAAAATGGATGGACAAGGTCATTGATGCCATCGGCTACGTTACCGGTGTATTGCTGATCATCATGATCCTCAATGTTGCCTTTGACGTCATGATGCGGTATGTGTTTCATAACAGCTCGATCGGAATGCAGGAGGTGGAGTGGCATTTGTTCGCAGTCATTATTCTCTATGGCACCGGCTATGCCCTGCGGCACAATGCCCACGTGCGGGTCGATTTCATATATGACGGTCTGCATGATCGCACCAAAGCACGGATCAATATCGTCGGGACGATCCTTTTCCTTCTCCCGCTGGCTGTGTTGATCATTTACGGCTCGTATGATTTTGTGATGGATGCGTATACGACGCATGAGATCAGTGAAGATCCAGGCGGCCTGTCTTATCGCTGGTTGATCAAGGCACAAATTCCGATTGCTTTTGTCTTTTTGGTATTTGCTGCGGTGAATTACATTATCCACCATGTCAATATTCTGCGTACTCTCAAACCAAACGTGGCAAATAAGAAGGAGACAGCATGATAGGTTTGGTGATGTTTGGCGCGGCATTGGTTTTGCTGGTGCTTGGATTTCCGGTTGCTTTTACCTTTGGTGCAGTGGCGATTTACTTTGGTCTTGGGGCCGCTTGGATCGAGATCATTCCTGATGGTGGGACATTGATGGAATTCTGGGAAGAGTTCCTCTCAATGTTCTCCATGATGCCCTTCCGTATCTATGCCATCATGACCAACAAGATTCTGATGGCTGTTCCTCTTTTTATCTTTATGGGTATTATCTTGCAAAAGTCGGAGTTGGCTGAACGGATGCTTGAATCGATGGGGACCTTGTTTGGCAAAGTGCGGGGCGGGTTGGCGATTTCCACGGTATTGATCGGAGCCTTGCTGGCTGCATCGACGGGTGTGGTAGGAGCTTCTGTGGTGGCTATGGGTGTGATCTCATTACCCGTCATGCTCAACAATGGCTACAAAAAAACACTCAGCACCGGTACCATTTGCGCCGCAGGAACCCTGGGGCAGATCATTCCTCCCTCGATCGTTTTGATTGTGTTGGCGGATGTGTTTCAGCTGCCAGTCGGCGATTTATTCAAGGCTGCCGTGATGCCTGGGCTCATGCTGGTGGGCGTCTACATTCTTTATATCCTGATCGTGGCCTTTCTTGACAAAGATGCCGCCCCAGCGATGAAGATCGATGCGAGTATTTCACGCGGAACCAACATCAAAAAAGCCCTCCTCTCTATCATCCCGCCGATGACATTGATCGTCTTGGTGCTTGGTTCCATCTTTGCCGGGGTTGCTACCCCGACAGAATCGGCTTCCCTCGGGGCACTGGGCAGTATGTTGTTGGCACTGATGTACGGCAAGCTCAGCTACAAAATGGTGCACGATGGTGCCTTGGAAACCGTCAAGACTACCGCCATGGTGTTTGCGATCCTGATCGGGGCGACGGCCTTTTCGATGGTGTTTATTTACAGCGGAGCCGATGAGATCGTCGAGCATTTCATGACGACTCTGCCTGGTGAGAAGTGGGGCTTTTTGATCCTGACGATGCTGATCATTATGTTTCTGGGCTTTTTTATTGATTTTATCGAAATCTCTTATATTGTCGTGCCGATTCTGCTGCCCATTGCCCAAACCATCGGGATCGATCCCCTATGGTTTGCGATCCTTATCGCACTCAATCTCCAGACCTCCTTTCTCACTCCGCCCTTTGGTTTCAGTCTCTTTTACCTCAAGGGGGTTGCCCCACCGGGTGTCAAGACCACCGATATTTACAAAGGGGTGATGCCGTTTATTGTCCTGCAAGTGTTGGTGTTGGCCTCCATTGTTCTCTTCCCAGGCTTCTATGGCTTCCACGTATAAGACGCGACTCGTTGGCCTCGATGTGTTTCGAGGCTGGGCGATTGTGATGATGATGGTGTTTCATCTCTTTTATGATTTGGCTTTGTTCGGTTTTGTTCATCTTTCAGTCATTCATGATCCCTTTTGGGTCTATTTTCGCTATGTTATCGTGTCAATTTTCCTCATAAGCGTGGGCGTAAGTCTGGGGATGGTTCATGGTCGTGGTATCCGCTGGGACAAAGTAGCACGCCGTGCCCTGATCCTCGGGGCAGCGGCCATCATCGTGACGCTGGCTACGCGGGTGCAATCGCCCCATGCTTGGGTCTATTTCGGGATACTGCATTTGATCTTTGTCGCTTCGCTCGTGGGGTTATTTTTTGTTCGAGCCCCTCATGCGGCATTGGCCTTGGCTGCCCTTGTGTTATGGGGGTCGTATGCGGGATGGCTTTTGGGATGGCAACATCAATTATTTTTATCGGTGTATCACCCCCTGCACTTGCCGCGCAATACGGAAGACCTTGCGCGATTTTTTCCATGGATTGCCGCCGTTTTGATCGGAGTTGGCGTATCAGGTATGGGGTGGCATCGCGTATTCTTTTCTTGGTCTTTTCTTACATCAAACCATCGCATCAATACAGTACTTTCCCTGCTGGGTCGACACGCACTAGTGGTATATTTGATTCACCTTCCTGTGCTTTTCGCTGCGGTGATGGGAGTGCATTTTCTGATGAAATCATAACAAAAGATTGCAGAAAAGTTTCAATAATAGTCATGCATTGGAATCTTTAAAAGAAAAAGCTATTTTTCTCCATTAATTTAAGTCAAAAGTGACTATACTTGAGGCCACTACAAAACCAAAAGGAGTGAAGTATGAAAAAAATTCTATTAGCAGCAGGCCTAACAGCCGCAATGAGTATCTCAGCCGTAGCGGCTGATTATGTCCTCAAGTTCTCACACGTCGTGAGTGAAAATACCCCCAAGGGTCAAGCAGCGATTTTCTTTGAGAAGCGTTTGGAGGAGTTGAGCAAGGGCAAAATCGACGTACAAGTCTATCCTTCCAAGCAGCTCTACAATGACAAAGCAGTCTTGAAAGCCATTCGACTCAATTCGGTTCAAATGGCGTGCCCATCGTTCTCAAAATTTGGGAAGATCGTCCCACAATTGGCTTTGTTTGACCTTCCGTTCCTCTTTAGAGATGTTGATCATCTCCATAGAGTTCAGGATGGCCCAGTAGGACAAAAGCTCAAAGACATGGTTACGGCCAAGGGTATTGTCGCTCTTGATTTCTGGGACAATGCGTTCAAGCAGCTCAGTTCTTCCAAAAAAGCGCTGATCACACCCGATGATGCCAAGGGGCAAAAGTTCCGCATCATGAGCTCCAAAGTATTGGAAGCACAATTCAAAGCCGTCGGTGCCAATCCTCAGATGATGCCCTTTTCTGAAGTCTATTCTGGCCTCCAGCAGGGCGTGATCGATGGTCAAGAAAACACCAATTCCAATATCTTCACCAAAAAGTTCTACGAAGTCCAAACCGACATGACCCTCTCCAACCACGGGTATCTTGGGTATCTTGTTGTCATGAGCAAGAAGTTCTGGGAGTCTCTGCCTAAAGACTTGCAAGCCAACGTCAAGCAAGCCATGAAAGAGGCCACAGCCAAAGAGAGAGAATTGGCCATCGCTTTGGACAAGTCGCAGTTTGCAGAAATCGAGAGCTACGCGAAAAAGACCGGCAAGCTCAAGATTCACACACTCAACAAAGATCAAATCGCAGCATGGAGAGATGCAGTCAGCAAGATCTATCCTGAGTTCTACGATCCCAAGAAAATCGGAAAAGATCTCATCGAAGCTGCCATCAACACAAAATAAATCTCAGCCGATACATTGCAGAGTCTCCACGCACGTGTGGGCTCTGTCCTAATCCTCAGACGATACCACAGAATCCATGCGCATGATTTTGTCGTATCGTCTGTATTGATCCATCATTGAGGAGCATCCAATGAAGCGTTTGTTTTTATTTTTAGACACGGTTGTGGGCATCATCAATCGCACCATAGCGGCTGTGGGCATCACTGCGGGGATTGTGTTGGCATTTGCCAATGTAGTCGGTCGATATGTTTTTGACTATTCGATCACATGGGCATCGGAGCTGACGATGTATTTTTTCTTGTGGAGTATGTTTTTTGCGGTGGCGTATACTTTCAAGCTGGATGGGCATATTTCAATCGACCTTCTAGTGGAGTATGTGGACAAAAGAGTTGCCAAGGGGATGATGCTGTTGAGTCGGATTATCACCTTTGTCTATTTGGCTGTTGTGGCGTATTACGGCTATGAGTATATCTTGCTGGTGATCGACATGGGGGAGACCTCTGTGGATCTGGAGATACCTATGTGGATCCCTTATCTTGTCATACCGATTGCGCTGGGCTTGGCTGCGTACAGGGTCGCTGAACATTTTTTCGCACTCTTGTTCATTCCGGCAGAGGAGATTGAGTTCACAAATGAGACAAGTGATCTCATGAAAGAAGCGGCCATTGACAAGCTTTTGGATGAAGTCCACGTCAAAACGGGAGGTATGCTGTGAGTGTCTCGATACTATTTTTGATCTTTTTTGCGTTGCTGCTTTTGGGTACACCGATTGCCATCTCGTTGGGGGCATCTACATTTGTATCTTTGATCATGTTTACGGATATTTCGCCCATTGAAATCTCTTCGATGATGTTTGAGAAGATCGAGCATTACTCCCTGATGGCTATCCCGATGTTTATTTTTGCCGGCAATCTCCTCAGCAAAGGGTCTTCTGCGACGCGGATTATTGATTTTGCCAAATCGGTCGTGGGGCATTTACCTGGTGGGTTGCCGATATCCGCTATTTTTGCGAGTATTATTTTTGCAGCCGTCTCTGGAAGCAGTCCCGCTACCGTCGTGGCGATTGGTTCGATTATGTTTGGGGCCATTGTCGAAGCAGGGTATCCGCGAAAATATGCCGTCGGTACCATTGCGACCTCGGGCTCACTGGGGATATTGATTCCACCCTCCATTGTCTTGATTGTTTTTGGTGTGACAGCAGAAGTATCGATCGGGAAATTGTTTATGGCAGGTGTGATTCCGGGGATCATGATAGGATCCATGCTGATGTTTGTGACCTACATCGGCGCAAAGCGCTTGGGGTTCAAGAAAACCAAGCCAGAAGTCTTCAAGGTACGATTGGCCAAGATGAAAGATGCATCATGGGGCTTGATGACGATTGTGATCGTTATCGGGGGAATCTACGGAGGTATCTTTACCCCCACTGAGGCTGCAGCTGCAGCTGCGGTATGGGCCTTTTTCATCTCCATGTTTATCTATAAAGACATCAAGATGAAAGATTTTTTCAAGATCGCTCTGGATTCGGCAAAAACGACAGCAATGATCATGTTTATCATTGCCAATGCCATGCTCTTCGCCCATTTTCTCACGCTTGAAAATGTCCCCCAGCAGATCACACAAGCACTCGTGGATGCCGACGTTGGCGTGATCATGTTTTTGGTTTTTGTGAACATTCTGCTGGTGATTGCAGGCGCCTTTATGGAGCCTTCGGCCATCATTATGATCATGGTGCCTTTGCTCTTGCCGGTGGCTGTCGCATTGGGCATCAATCCGATACACTTCGGTGTCATGATCACGATCAACATGGAGCTGGGTATGGTGTCTCCGCCTGTGGGACTCAACCTATTTGTTACCTCTTCGTTGACGGGTATCTCCATGAAAGAAGTGGTGGTGGCCACGCTACCATGGACGGCAACCATCTTCGTCGGACTGATGCTGGTGACCTATATACCTCAAATCTCACTGTGGCTTCCGACGTTGATTTATGGAGGCTAGAACGGATACAAATACGCTGCGCATTTCCTCCTAAGGCTTGGGGAGATGCCATTGTTTCTGATAGGCGATCATGCGCAGGAGAACAGCGAAAACAAAAATCAAAATGGTGGCTACAGCGTTGAGCCAGTGAAGCTGATGAAATACCCCGATAGCAACTCCAATGACAATAGCGATGATACCGTAAAATCCTCCATGCAGCACATAGGGGACTTTGTTGATCAGCATATCCCGTAAGATCCCGCCACCGACTGCAGTGGTAAAGGCCATGGCGGTGATACCGGCGAGGTTGAAGTGGGTGACCTCAAGGGCAGCAAGAGCCCCCGAGATCGCAAAACTGGCCATGCCGACGGCATCGACCAAGACAAAGAGTGGCTTGGACTCGACATTGCTGTCCCGAAAGTGGTGAAGCAGTAGCAGTACCGTCGTGACTCCAAATACGAGATAGATAGGCAAAGCATGGGTGAGGGAGATGGGCGGTCGATCGATCATGATGTCGCGCAGGATACCGCCACCAAGAGCGGTGAGAAATGCTGCAATGTAGATGCCAAGCAGATCGAGTTCATTGCGACGTGCGATGTAGTAGCCGCTGGCTGAGAAAGCAACGATCCCGAGGGTCTCAGCGGCAGTCAGGATCATACTAGAGGAGCTTAGTGGTCGAGGATTTGCTCAAGGAAGAGTTTGAGTCGATCACTCTCGGGATGATTGAAGAAGGTCTCCGGATCGTTCTCTTCGATGATTTGTCCGGCATCCATAAAGATCACCCGGTCAGCGACTTTGCGGGCAAAACCCATTTCGTGAGTGACAGTGACCATGGTTTTCCCTTCTTCGGCCAAGGAGATCATGACATCGAGTACCTCCCCGATCATTTCCGGGTCCAGCGCAGAGGTGGGCTCATCGAAGAGCATGATGTCAGGGCTCTTGCACAGGGCACGGGCGATAGCGACACGCTGCTGCTGGCCACCGGAGAGTTGATTGGGGTACTTATCGGCCTGCTCGGCGATGTTGACCCGATTGAGGAAGTGCATGGCCGTTTCGACCGCTTCTTTTTTGGGTTTATTGTAAACCCATTCAGGAGCCAGTGTGAGGTTCTCAAGGATACTGAGATGCGGGAAGAGGTTGAAATGTTGGAAAACCATCGCGACGTTGGCGCGAATTTCACGGAGGTTTTTGACGTCCGCGTTGACTTCGATTCCTTTGACCTTGATGATCCCTTCTTGGTACTCTTCGAGGCGATTGATGGAGCGGATCATGGTGGATTTTCCTGATCCTGATGGGCCGGCTACGACGACGATCTCCCCTTTGCCGACATTGAGGTTGATGTCTTTGAGGACATGAAAGTCCCCGTACCACTTGTTGACGTTTTGCAGTTCAATCATATGTTGTGAAAAATCTTTTTTTGCTGTATCTGCCATGGTTAATCCCTGTTATTGGTATCGAGTTTTTTCTCAAGTCGTTTGGAGTAGAACGACATGCTGAAGGTGAAGATCCAGAAGACAAAAGCGACGAAAACGTACCCTTCTGTATCCATGCCGAGCCAATCCCGGTCGTTGGCGGTGACGGTGACCATAGCCAGCAGATCGAATAGGCCGATGATCATCACCAATGATGTATCCTTGAAGAGTGAAATAAAGGTACCCACGAGGTTGGGGATGGCGACCTTGATGGCCTGTGGAAGGATCACAAGGCGCATTTTTTGCCAGTATCCCAAACCCAGTGCGTCTGCGGCTTCGTACTGCCCTTTGGGTATCGCCTGGAGGCCACCTCGGATATTTTCTGCGATATAGGCCGCCTCAAAGAAAGTGATGCCGATCAAGGCACGCATTAGCTTGTCAAAGTTGATCCCTTCGGGGAAAAACAACGGCAGGATGACCGAGGCCATAAAGAGCACGGTGATAAGGGGTACCCCGCGAATCAGCTCGATATAGAAGATACTCAGGGTTTTAATGATGGGCAATTTGGACTGACGCCCCAGTGCCAACAGGACACCGATGGGAAACGAGAGGACGATTCCTACCGTAGAGATCACCAGGGTCAAGAGCAGGCCTCCCCATTGGCTCGTCTCGACCACTGGCAGACCAAACACTCCGCCATAGAGCAGCATGCTTGCGACCACAGGCAGGAGAACGATCACTGTGATTTTGATCCAGCGAAGGCGGGTGAAATTGAGCACAATTAGGGTGGCGACGGCGATACCGATGGTGAGCTTGGCGCGCCAGAGTTCGGCTTCGGGATAGAACCCATAGATGAACATTTTGAGCTTTTCGGCAACAAAGACCCAGCAAGCACCATCGCCGGTACAGTCGGCCTTGGATTGGCCGACAAAATTGGCATCGACAATAGCCCACTGGATGAAGGGAGGGATGATCATACTCAAAACCGCAATCCCCAATAGGGTAAAGATGATATTGAATGGGCTAGAGAGGAGACGATGACGTACCCATGCGATTACGCCACGTTCACCCAGTGGGGGCAGTTTGGCAGATTTTACTTCGTAAACAGCCATGTTAGCGCTCCTTGATTTTCATTTTGGCATTGAACCAATTGAGGACAAGCGAGACAACGAGGCTGATAATAAGATACGTCAACATCGTCATCCCCAGGATCTCCAAAGCTTGGCCGGTTTGGTTGAGACTCGTTCCGGCAAAGATGGTCACCAGTTCCGGATACCCGATCGCGGCAGCGAGTGAGGAGTTTTTGGTGAGGTTGAGGTACTGATTGATCACAGAAGGGATCGCAATACGAACCGCCTGAGGCAAGACGACAAAGCGGAGTGATTGCATGGGGGTAAGCCCTAGAGAGGTGGCCGCTTCTTTTTGACCTTTTGCGACGGCTTCGATCCCGCTTCGGATCGCCTCGGCAATGAATGTCGCTGTATAGATCGAGAGAGCAAACAATAGCGCAAGGAATTCAGGAGTGAACACCTTGCCGCCCTGGTAGTTGAATCCTTTGAGTGCCGGATAGTCAAACGTGACCGGCTTTCCCATAATAAAATACGCCAAAAGCGGCAAGGCCACTACCAGACCCAGACCCGCCCAGAAAGCAGGGAAATTTCTGCCCGTTTCCTCGTGCTGTTTGATCGCCCAGCGGTGAATCCACCATCCGCCGATCAGTGATGCGACCAAAGCGGCACCGATCAGCCAGCTGCCGGACTCAAAAATCGGTTTGGGCACAAACATCCCTCGGTTGTTGATAAAGACGGCATCGAGGAAATTGAAGCTTTTGCGTGTAGAGGGGAGGGTGGCCAAGACGACATTGTACCAAAAGAGAATTTGCAACAACACGGGGATATTGCGAAAGGTCTCAATGTATCCGGCAGCCAAGCGATTGATCAGCCAGTTGGAGGAGAGGCGCGCGACTCCGATGATGAGGCCGAGGATGCTCGAGAGGATGATGCCGGCAAAGGCGATAATCAAGGTATTGATCAGGCCGACCTTGAAAACATCCCAGTGGGTACTTTGGGGGCTGAAAGCGATGGGGGATTCGGTGATATCAAATCCGGCTGTGGATGTCAAAAAACCAAAACCGGACTTGATCCCGCGTACTTCGATGTTGTGAGCAGTATTTTTGGCGATAAAGAGCGCGACCAATACAAACCCGGCAACTACCAATACCTGATAGAGAATGCCCCGGACTTTTTCATTGCGTAGCATGGCAAACACATGATATCCTTTGTGAGTAAATCATTAATAAAGCGTTCATTGAATCTTCCAAAAAGATGAGGATCGAATGAGCGCTCGAGCCGACCGACCTGCCGCGAGGGCAGATGCGATCTCGAAAAACGTTTTATCGGAATGGAGGAGAATACTGCAAGCCGCCTTTGTTCCAGGCTGCATTGAGTCCACGAGAGATTTTCAGTGGCGTTTTGGCACCGACATTGCGCTCGAAGATTTCACCGTAGTTGCCCACTTGCTTGATCGCACGAGCGAAGGCATCTGGGTCTAGACCGAGGTTTTTACCCAAAGAGCCTTCGATACCGAGCAGACGCTTGGTCTCAGGGTCGTTGCTTTTTTTGTTCTCATCGACGTTGGCGCTGGTGATCCCTTTTTCTTCGGCAGTCAACAGGGCATTGCGTGTCCATTTGGCGATATTGAACCACTGATCGTCACCTTGACGTACTGCAGGTGCAAGTGGCTCTTTGGAGATGATCTCAGGAAGGATCACGAATTTTTCAGGATTCTTAAACTTGGTACGCGCAGCATAGAGACCAGACTGATCCGTGGTGAGGATATCACATCGGCCGGCGAGGAAAGCTTTGTCTACCTGATCGTTGGTGTCAAAGGTGATGGCCTTGAACTTCATTTTATTAGAGCGGAAGTAGTCAGCGAGGTTCATCTCAGTGGTGGTACCTGCTTGGATACATACGGTCGCACCATCAAGCTCTTTGGCACTTTTGATCCCGAGAGACTTGGGCACCATGAAGCCCTGACCATCATAATACATCACACCGACAAAGTTGAGTCCGAGTGTGGTGTCACGGGTCTCAGTGTTGGTGGTGTTGCGTGAGAGGACATCAATCTCGCCGCTCTGGAGAGCCGTGAAGCGCTCTTTGGCATTGAGGGGAGAGTATTTGACTTTGGAAGCGTCTCCGAGGACGGCAGCAGCCAATGCACGGCAATAGTCAACATCGAGCCCACGCCAAGCGCCTTTGGAGTCAACTTCACTGAAGCCGGGCAAACCTGTGTTGACCCCACATTTGAGGACACCGGCCTTTTTGACATCGTCGAGGGTTCCGGCCATAGACAATGTGGTCATTGCCAGTGCCGCAACGGCTGAGAGTTTGAGTAGTTTTTTCATTCGTTCTCCTTGTGTTGTGTGAAAATATTTACCTTTCAAGTTTAAAGTATCCAAGATTAAATCCAACTTAAGTTTGGCAAAAATTGCAAGAAAATTGTAACACGTGATCGTTTATTCACACTCAGAGAAAGACGGTTGAGTCGCCCAAGAGAAAGGGAGACTATGAAGGGCGAGGTTCGAGCAGATCCACTTCCCAGAAAAAGTCGATCCACTCATGGGCTTTTTTGATTGCAAAATCGGCTTCGATAACTGCTGTGGGTTTATAAAAAATGGTGGCCAGTTTGAATTCGGCCTGAGGGTACTTTTCTTTGAGGAGGCGCAGTACTTCGCGCAAGGTTTCTCCGCTGTCGATGATGTCGTCGACGATGAGAACCTTTTTGGCGTTTTTGAGGTCGGGAATATTGAAGACCTCGAGTGTTTCAAGCTTGCGTGTCTTGTCGTAGTGAATGGAGTTGAGGGCGAAGAGCCGTCGGGTATCCATCCCCTGTGCCATGAAGTGTCCCAGTGTCAGGCCACCCCGTGCGACCGCCAGCAGGGTGTCGGGGTCAAAATCCTTGATCTTATGTACCAGCGCAGCGGCATCGCCAACGAACTCTTCGTATCCGTAATAATACTTTTCCAAATCTATTCCTTATCCGTGAACGTAAAAAACAACAAGAGAGATGAGGGTGATCAGAAGGATGCCCCCATTGAGATCCTTGAACTCACCTTTGATGAGTTTGACAGCAGTATAGATGACAAATGCCGCGGCCAGACCGTTGGTGATCGAGAAGGTCAACGGCATCAGCAGGATCGCAAAAAAGGCTCCCGCTGCCGTGGCCGTATCCATGTTGGCAAAATCCATCCGTCCCAGCTCGGTAAACATGATGACGCCTACTGCGACCAACACCGGCAGAATGGCCGGCTCAGGAATTGCCTTGAACAGCGGCAGCATAAAGAGCGTGAGGATGAAGAACATGGCAGCAAAGACAGCCGTCAGTCCGGTGCGCCCACCCGCTTCAACCCCGCTGGCCGATTCGATGAAACTCGTGGTAGTCGAGACACCGAGCAGCGATCCGGTCACGGTAGCAAGTGCATCGGCCTCGAGGGTTTTTTCCAGTGCTTTTTCTTGGCCGTCTTCACTCTGGAAGAGGTTGGCACGTGCGCCCACAGCGGTGAGGGTACCCAAGGTATCAAACATATCGGTGATCAAGAAGGTGATGACCACCGGCAAGAGTGCCAGGGTGAGTGCCGATGGGATATCCAGCTGCAGCGCGATGGGTGCGATCGATTCAGGCAGGCTCAGTATCCCCTCGGGCAAAGCTCCTACGCCTGTGACCCATCCGACGATGGAAGTGATGGCAATGGCGAGGATAAAAGCCCCCTTGATCCGGTAGGCGTAGAGTCCGAGTGTCAGCACCAGGCCGAGTACACCGAGGAGTACGTGGGGGTCAGAGAAATGGCCAAGTGCGACAAAGGTGGCTTTGTCCGGGACGATCATTTTGAGCTCTTTAAACCCGATAAAGGCGATAAACGCTCCGATCCCCGCACTGATCGCACGACGCAGATCCATCGGGATGGAGGTCATGATCCAGACGCGGAACTTGGTGAACGAAAGAACCAAAAAGATAATCCCGGAGACAAAGACGATCCCCAATGCTGTCTGCCAGGGGATCTTCATCCCCAGCACCAGTCCGTAGGCAAAATAGGCATTGAGTCCCATGCCCACACTCATGGCAATCGGGGTGTTGCCCCATACGCCACTAAAAAAAGTCGCGAGGATCGTTACCAGAGCCGTCGCCGTCACGACTGCCCCCATCGGCAGACCGGCATCGGCGAGGATAAAGCCGTTGACCGGCACAATATACATCATGGTCAGAAACGTGGTCAGTCCTGCCATAAACTCCGTCTTGACATCCGTACCGTGCTCAGAGAGCTTGAAGCGTGAAAACATGGGAAAATTCCTTTGGGAAAGAGGTGATGGCGCAAGAAAAGCGTCATGCGGAAGTATAGCAGTATTTTGGCTAATTTGGAATTAGGGATGGAGATTGGAAGATTGCTGGGTGTTTTTTTGAGGTAATGCTCAATTTACAAGATAAAGAAGAACAATGTGTAGGGCGGGCAATAGCCCACCAAAAATTGCCAAGGGTTACGACTGCCGGAAGGTGGGCTGTTGCCCACCCTACGCGATCCAGCTTGCTTCCAGGATGAGATCGTCCCCTTCAAACACCCGCCCGACGAAGCGATCTCCCGGCCGGTAATAGCCGACTCCTTTGGGGGTGCCGGTCATGATGATGTCACCGTCTGCGAGGGTCATGAAACTCTGGATTTCTCGGATCATTTCGGCAGGTTTGTACATCATCAGGTCGTAGGAGGCGTGCTGGATCAAGGTGTCGTTGATCGTCATCTCGAAGCGAATCTGGGTGATGTCGCCGGCGAAGGGGACAAAATCACTCAGCACTGCCGAGCCGTCGAAGCTTTTGGCGCGCTCCCAGGGGAGACCCTTTTGTTTGAGTTTATTCTGGATGTCGGCATGGGTCAGGTCGAGGCCGAAGCCGATCCCAGCCACAGCGCCCCCCTCGATCAATAGGCATATCTCTCCCTCAAAGCGACACTGCTCACCGAAATACCCCAGATCCGCAGTGATCGCAGAATTGGGCTTGTTGAAGATCACCATGTTCTCAGGGACTTCATTGCCCAACTCTTCGATGTGTTCGACGTAGTTGCGTCCGATGCAGACGACTTTGGACGGGGTGAGGGTGCGGTCGGCGAAACGGATGGGTTGCATAAGCGGCTCCAGAGGATAGAAAATATGGTAGCATTATACATTATTTCCACAAGGAAAGATCATGCAGGCACTTTTCGAACAATTTCTACAGCAAAGTATTACTTTTGCGGCAATCATGGATCCGGTGGGAGTGAGTGCGGTGATGTTGGGGATGCTCTCCCATCAGGCGACCCGGAGCGAAGTGCTCACCATCGCCCGACAGGCGACGTGGACGATCACGATCGCTTTTTTTGTGGTGCTCATCGCCGGGGATCTGATCCTTAGGGCTTTTGGGATCGATCAAAACTCGCTCAAAGTCATCGGAGGGATCGTCCTGCTGATGA